>NZ_AZGJ01000067.1 GCF_001436395.1 Secundilactobacillus malefermentans DSM 5705 = KCTC 3548
AATGACAGCCAAATTTCATGGCTTGTTAGGAACTGGTTACCGCTCGAGCCGACTTCCAGCTACATTTTGAAAAGTAGGTTGACACTTCTTTTGCCTCGCGTGTTTGTATCCATGTAAGCGTTGGCCGACAATTACATAAATTAGTTGAAATGAGGAATTCACACATGGAAAAGAAATGGACACGCACCGGACTCACAATGGTAATGACTGACGAAAATGGACAAAGTAAGCACAGCTTCTCAAACGTGGTCGAGACCCCTAAAGAGGATCAAATTGCGAACTTTGGACTCATTTTGGAAAAGTTAACCGGCAAGAAGTTCGATAGTGCAGTGATCACGACTGCTGATAATGTAATGACGACACCAGCCATCTAATTAGGAGGAAATACACATGACAAGCACAACTAAACAAACGTTACAATTTACTTTGGCCGACGCAAACGGTGCCAAACATACGCTTTCAATGCCATACGCGCTACCTGATTTGCCCGAAGAGGACTTATTAGAAGCAATGGATAATTTTAAGAAGTTAGAATTATTTGCAAAGGACGGCGCTAAGCTTTACGCCACCGAAAAATCAATTCAATACGTCAAGACTGAAACAAACCTGATCACCAGCTACAAGTAGGCTTTTGCCTAGCACAACCCTCCACCGTTTATCCGAATTGTATGTTCCGTACCTGTAACAGGAGGGGGCTGCGACATGGAAAAAGTTTGCTTAATCGCGATTGCCAGTGCATTAATTTTGTATGGGTGTCGCTACCAGAATCAAGAAGTGGCGTGGGTGGGGATGACCTTGCTCATGTCAGAGTTGAAAGAAAAACAACAGATATAGAAAATGGCTCAGAATCCGGTGATGGATTCTGGGCCATTTTTGCGTCTGTAAATAAAAGTAGAAAGACCTTATAATATAATTATGTTTAATCAACTATTTATTTCTTGGAGGAGATAACATGAAAAAGTTCTATTGGCTAATGATGGTGATCGCCATGGTATTGGGAATTGGCATGATGCCATCAAATGCATCTGCCACTTCGACCACCAAACACGTGACGGTACCCGCCTCAATGAGAGGAACCTGGACGACACACAGAGACAAGAAAAAGAATTCAACTTCTTTTAAGATGACTAAATATTCCATCTATATAACTGACTATCATAAAGGGATTAAGACAAATCGACTTTGGCTTCACGGAAGTACTTTCAAAAAAGGATCCAAGGCAATACCTTTCCAACTGAGAAAACAAACTCCAAAGATCAGTTTCACGGTTATTGGTTCTTAAACTCCAGTGGATTAACAAGATACTTAAAAGCAACAACGAAAAAATACAAAGGTCATAAAGTGAAAGTCATCAGGCAAAAAAATTACAATTATGGCTACACGCCCACCACATACACCTACTATTATAAGAAATAGAATTATTAAAGACTCAATCCAATTTGGAACGCTATGGCAGAAAAAAGGTACAATTTTAGTGATTAGTTAGAAATGACTACTAAAAATTAGTTGCGGACATAAAAATAGATTGGTTAGCCTCAATGATTCACAGTCAATATTATACTGACGGCATGAGAAACGAAATTAAGGAGGCCATAGCTATCATGGCAAACAAAGTATACGAGATAAATCCAGACTATGTAACTAAACCGGGGGACATACTTAGCGAGACACTTGATAGTCTGAACATGACGCGAAGTAACCTAGCAAATAAAGCCGGAGTTACAAGTCAACAAGTTGCCCACGTGATTAGTGGAGAACAGCTAGTAACCCTTAGTTTTGCCAATAAACTTGAAATAGTGCTCAAGGTGCCAGCTTCTTTTTGGATGAACTTAGAAACCAATTATCGAAAATTCCTTCAAGATTAAAAATAGAAAAAATTTAGCTTGTATTATTTGTGAGGTAAAGCAACAGATATAGAAAATGGCTCAGAATCCGATGATGGATTCTGGGCCATTTTTGCGTAATTATAAGTAAATAGACTAATTAAGTAGTCCAATTGATTCAAATAGATTATAATAGGGTGGTAGATAGATTTGAAAGTAACTATTTTTCCTAGGAGGGTAACTATGGCAGCTAATGCAAATAACAGTAAACCCAAAGTCCAAAGCAACATTGATTCAGAAACATACGAAGAAGCGAGTGCTATTCTTAAAGAATTGGGAATCAATCACGCGACTGCGATTAGTATGTTTTACCATCAGATAGTTAATCAAGGAAAGTTACCTTTTGATGTAGGTGTCTCTAAGGAAAGACTGGCTGACATCCGATTAGGCGCAGCAATCAAGACAATCCCAAGTAAACGGGCAAAGAGTAAGGCTGAGTTAATGGAGTGGCTTGAAAACGCCGATAAAGAGGATGAATGAGATCGTTACAGTATTTATTGAATATACTGAGATAAATGGTGGGAAAAAGAGGCCCGCGCTTGTTTATCAAAGAAATGAAGAGTCTCTGATTCTGCTTAGAATAACATCTCATTTTGAAAATAAGTCAGCAAAGATAAAAAAGCAATATTATCATATTGATAAATGGGAACAAGCAAATCTAGCAAAAGAATCATGGATTGACGTAGGAAGTACAGAGACTTTTCCAGCACATGGTCTGAATTTAAAAGTCATTGGACAATTATCATTGTTGGATAAGGTTGGACTATCTAAATTTATCGAAAATTTTTATCATCAATAATCAACTACCTTTATTCAATGGCGGGCTTCAAGGTGCATTATCCCCGAGATCATGACTTTCGACGGATTGAAATGGAACAGGTAAAGGCTAATTCGCTCGTGTTTATTTTGACCTATGACGGAAATGATGGGGAACTACTATCGATGATGAATCACTTTATTGAACGACCTGAGCGTCCCCTGTTGATTTCGGTCACGGAGGCGGATAACAACACCATTCAAAATTTAAGTGACATCAACCTCTATATTTTTACCGACGAGGTGCATCTTAATCATGCGGATATTAGTTCGAGAATCTCGACGATTGCAATTTTAGAGTTAATTTTGTATCAGTATATTGAGGATTATGAAAAGTGAGGAAGAAGACCAAATTGGATTAAATCTGATTTGTTCTTTAATTTGTTGCTAATTCGTTGTCCTGATCAAGAATTGCGTATTTATTACTTAGGTGACTTAATAAATGCGAAATTGGAGATAAAAATGGAATTTTATGTATTAAGGAAAAGCCCTGTCTTACTTAAATTTTCTGGAAGGAGATTGGCTTTAAATTATATAATTGGGCTAATTGAACAAAATCAGAGGGTACTATTTTTCCTTTCTCAAATCGAGATAATGTTCAACGAGCTAACAATTAATGATGATGGTCAGATTGCAAATTTACAGACGGAAAAGAACTCCGGACGTCAAGTCCACTTTTTAGTTGAAAAAATGTATAATCCACTAACTCAGGAATTTGCCAGTTGGAAGCTGATTAAATTTTTGAATAGTTCAAATAGGAGCTACGAAGTTCGAGTAGATTCTCAATCAGAACACATAAGGCTTGTCTTTAGTCCAAATTTATTCCACAATGAGTGGGCAATAGTTTACTCTTTTGGCATGACTAAAAGACCAGGTATTTTAAAATACCTCCCAGAGGAAAGAAGTGCAAATTGGTTAACGACGCAATTTGCTGTGAAGACTGATGAAATTAGTTTTGAATTGGAGCAACTAAATGATCATAGAAGAAATGACTTTCTCGAGGAGATGTAATTATGAATATTGAAAAATTTCTTGGTAATAAACCACTCGATCCTGAAATTAAAGCATATTTTGATTCTGAAGAACTAAAATTCGGCAATCAAATTCTAACCACACGCTTTAAATTGGGCTTTACTCAAGAAGACACAGCTGCCAGATTAGGTCTCTCTCTCCTCGATTATTTGAAGTATGAGGGTGGCTCAAAAGAGTTCACCCTAGATGATTACAAAACAATCCTAAAGAAAATAGAAGACTTTAAAGCACCGATTAAATAAACATTCAGCGGATTAACAAGGAGTGCCCCTCAACGGCACTCCTTTTTTGTGTTCTAATATAACTCCAGCTTATGTAAGCCTTATCACTACTTGTTATACGATTCACAAATGGTTCAATATAATGAACTTGTACTCAAATAGGAGGAAACCAACATGACAAAACAACTGACAGATAAGGTTACATTCAGACACGGTGCTTCAATAGCAAACAGAATCGTTCAACCACCAATGCTGACAAATAGTGGTAAGAATGATGGCTATGTGACACAGGACACAATTGATTACTACGCAGCTCGGTCGCAATCAGCCGGAATGGTGATTGTGGAATACACCTACGTCAGTCGTGCAGGGGGACCTTCTCGTTCATGGGCAAGAGACCGTGAACAACTCGGATTATATAAAGATGATCAAAAGCCAGGATTTGCTAAACTCGCAAAAGTCATTAAGAAGAACGGCAACAAAGCCATTTTGCAGCTTGAACATTCTGGTCGTGAGGCAAATTTTCGCGCCAAATTAGGTGACAAAGTCTATGCGCCATCATCATTTGATTTTGGATTCCTAGATTATGATGTTGAAGAATTGACTGATGCTGAAATTCACGAAGTTATTAAGGATTTTGGTGCAGCAACTAAACGGGCAATCGACTGCGGCTTTGATGGCGTTGAAATTCACGGCGCCAATCACTACCTGCTCCAGCAATTCTTCTCTGCTTGGTCAAACCGCCGAACAGACGAGTGGGGTGGTCAAACATTGGACAGCCGAATGCACTGCATTATGGAAATCGCAAAAGAAGTCTTCCGGGTTGTTAAAGCATACGCACCAAAAGACTTTATCGTCGGCTATCGACTCAGCCCTGAAGAAGTTCATGGGGACAACGTTGGTTATGACTACAAAGAAGCAACCGAACTCGTTAAGACGCTAACTGAAAACTTTGAATTCGACTATATTCACCTTTCATTACCTCAATACGATGCTAAGCCAGCAGGCGTTGACAAAACGTACGCCGAAATCGTCAAACCAGTTTTGCCCGAAGAAACAAAGCTCATCATTGTTGGAAATGTGATGTCCGAAGAGGATGCCAAAGATGCGCTCCAATATACTGATTTGGTAGCAGTTGGACGGGCAACTTTCATTGATCCTCAATTTGGATTGAAGATTTCTGAGGGTCGTGGCAACGAAATTATTCATGAAATTTCACCAGAACAGGTTAAAAAGTCCAAATTAACGCCAGGATTAATCAATTTGTTCTCAGACCCTAAGATGGAACCTCATTTGCCAGGTAGAGAATCAATTTACTCGCTCCATGAAGCAGGAAGCTTGGATAAATCAGTTCTGAAAGATGGGACCGGCGCTTCATACAACCTTGCCCATTTAAAGGCATAATAAAGAATCGCGAGACCAGAAATTAATGGCTTCGCGATTTTTATATACTATACTATAGAAAAGAACGATGTTGGGGTGGGCAAATGAATCTTGATCAAATGCTATATTTAGTTGAACTGGACAGGTCGGCTACGATTTCTCAAGCAGCCAAAAATTTAAGTATCAGCCAAGCTGGTTTGAGCCAATCACTGGATAAGCTGGAAGCTGAACTCGGCGTCAAGCTGTTTAACCGTACTCGAAACGGCACTAGCACCACTTTAGCCGGCAAGCAAATCATTAACCACGCCATGGAAATTGAAAATCAGTTGGGGATGATGCGCAAGGTCGCGGATAAGCAACGACTCGCTGTGGATCCGCCACTTCGAATCGGCGTTATGAATGAAGTTCCCAAGTCGCTGCTCAACTGGCTGTTACAGTTTCAAGATAATCATCCACAATTTAAAGCTTCAATCGAGGAGGCCAATAGTCAGCAAATTATTGAGTCGGTCAAAAATGATGAGTATGATCTGGGACTGATTGCCATCAATAAAAGTCATTATGAATTATTGAATTCTCTCAGCTTTAATAAAATCGGGCAAGGACAATTCAAATTGTACATGACGGCGAATCATTACCTGGCGACCTATCCTGATCCAATCCCCATTAATTTGATCCGAGAGCAGGAATTCGCCTTATTTACCGACGATTACATTCCAGAGTTTGTCAGCAAAATTGAAAAGAAGTATGGCGCACTGAATGTCATCGTTCAATCAACCGCATTCCGAGTCATTCTGGAGACGATGAAAAAGTTCCAGGCTGTTTCCATTATTCGAGACTCGCAAATAAAAAATCGCCTTTACGACATTCAGCAAAGTCAGCTAGTGGAACGTGATTTGAACATGTTGGACATGAAAAATGATTTAGATTTCCAATATGGCCTTATTAATAAGCCGGAGAAGCAGTTTACGGTGTTGCAGAGTGAGTTTATAAAAGGAATAAAAGACTTTGGATAGAAAAAATAGCAAGGATGCGGAAATATAACTTTCGCACTCTTGCTATTTTTGCGATACAAAGAGATTCAATAATAGTGTCAAATATCTCAAATTAGGTATTAAAAAGTGAGTAAACGATATTGAAAAAATGACTGTTGCTGTTGTAATATAAGTTGTGGATCAAGTCCAGAGGGCCCTAGGAGTAGGTGCTGGACTAGCGAAACCCCGTTATCTGTATTCGTACAGTCCGGGGTTTTTGTTTTAGAAGGGTGTAAAGATTGAATAATTGACTACCAAAACGTGCGTAGCTTTGTGTTAGCTTTTGTGATGTTGCAAGATATGATTTTTATAAAAGTTTAACTTACATCTACAAGTAATTTTCAATCAAAACTTATTCCTTTACTTTCTATACGGCTTTAGCAACTTATTTTTCTAGTCTACCCACTCTAATGAAGTGATTCGGGTTCTTCTGCGACAATTATATTGATTATCTTTACGCTCTGTGTGCAATGTTGTTGTTACAAAAAAGTCCTGGTTTTTAGCTTTTCTGAGGCCCAGAATAACTGATTCGTGTTCTAAGTTTATGATAAATACAATATCCAGTTTGAGTCGGTTAGGTTTCATATCAGAAGTAACAACAAGGACATTCACATCTTTATCGAGAAATATGCGATGGAGAAAATTGTAGTTTAGCATCCGCTTTTTGACTTTAAACCAGTTGGGGTTTTTCTTTGCCATTGCTGCTGTGAATTTGAATTGATCGACTGCATTTATAATATTACTAGCATTTCTGCTTTTGTATGTAATCTTTTCCCAACCCATTAAATGAGGAATATCGTTTTCAGTAAAGACAATATCAAAGGAATTCAGTAAATTATAGTTCGTATGAATGCGAATTCTATGTCCCGCGAAGCAAAGCCGATAATCATCTAATATATCTTTAAAGTTTATTGAATTGACGCTAGCAATTAACAAATGGTTTAGTGATACTTCATTTATGTCCCGACTCAAAAGCTAACATCTCCTAAAAAAATACCGCCAGCAATGAGCTAGCGGCTTATATGTGGGTCTAGAATTTTTGGTGTTG
>NZ_AZGJ01000068.1 GCF_001436395.1 Secundilactobacillus malefermentans DSM 5705 = KCTC 3548
TAACTTTATCGGAGCCCTTCATTATTCCGAAAGTGTTTTTCGTATTTATAGATTAGGTTAGTACCAAGCTGGTTTGTCACCGTCAGTGTTAGGTTTGTTTAGCCCAACTGAGTGACGAACCTCTTGGGTAGGAGACTTGACCAATTTGTAGACAAAGTCAGCGACACTCTTACGGGAAACTTCAGTCCCCTTAAAAGTATCATCTCTTTGAGTCGTTTCGTATGCCACTTCATCATGATTGGTTAACCATGCTGGTCGAATGATGGTGTAATCAAGATCGGAATCTTCCAAAACCTTGGCAGCAGCCGCATAGTTTGTAATGTAGCTTCCAAGGGTCTTGTTGTTCCACTCACCAAATTTGCCAGGGACTTCATCATAAATTCCAAGGGTTGAAATCCAAATGAGTCGTTTGACGTTTTGCGCGTCTAAAGCCTGTACAACGGCCTTAGCTTGATCTTCAATATTACCACCAGCCAAATTGGCGTAAACAACGTCAACACCTTTTACAGCGGCAGCTAAGGTTGATTCGTCAGTGACGTCGCCCTCGATGATTTCGGCGTCTTTAGTGTTAGCACTATCCAAACGTGAGGCGTTTCGTAAGAACAGTTTGACTTTTAAATCACCGTCAGCAAAAAACCGATCCTCAGCTAATTTGGCAATTTTACCGTTTGCTCCAAGAACTAAAACAGTTGTCATTAGAAAACCTCCTGTGCATATTTTTGATTACTATTTAAATATAGAAGTCTTAAATTGACATATCAAGGATTCATAATTGTAATCTATTTCACATTGGGACACAAAAAAAGACCCGCATCTAGCGGATCTTCATGAGTTTATTAATTAGTTTCATTCTTTGCTTCTTCACCTTGTTTTGACTTGGCAATGGCTGCTTCTTCGTTTCCATGGAACTTCACGAAGTAAAGGATTGTCATAAAGACAAGGAAGACAACACCGACGATGATTGGAATCCGAGTTTCTGGATTAACAAACATGAAGACCAATGTTAAGAGCAGGAAGAAAATAGTGACGTAATTTGAAATTGGTGAAAATGGCATCTTGAAGGGGTGTTCATCCATAATGTCCGCATGGGCTTTTCGGAAGTTGATTTGACTGATTAAAATGACAAACCAGGGAATCATTCCGGGAAGAACACTTGAACTATAAACTAGCACAAAAATGTTGCTTGCTTTAGGCCAGAAAATTGGAATTAAGAAATTCAAAACAACTCCTAAGAAAATTCCCAATGAAATTGAAATAACGGACCAGTATGGAACGCCATGACGATTTAATTTGAGGAAGCCCTTTGGTAATTCGCCTCGGTTAGCAAGGGTAAATGACATCCGACTTGCACTGTAGATACCGGAGTTTGAGCCAGAAAGAGCGGCAGTAACAACCACGAAGTTGATGATTGAGGCAGCGGCTGTGATACCGATTTTGGCAAAGGTTTCAACGAAAGGTGAACCAATAGCGTTGAGCTTGTCCCAAGGGTAGATCGAAACAATCACAAAAATAGCACCAATGTAAAAGATGAGGATTCGAGCAACGGTCGACTGAATTGCTTTAACAAGCGTGTGACGAGGATTCTCAGCTTCACCAGCTGTAACCCCGATTAACTCGATTCCTTGATAAGATGCGAGAACAATTGAAAGAGCAAAAATGAAGCCTTTGACGCCACCGGTGAAGAAACCACCGTGAGTCCACATGTTACTAATACCAATTGGGTGCATGTGATTACCAATTCCGAAAATAATGAGTCCCAAGCCGGCGATAATCATTAGGACAATCGTCACAACCTTGATTAATGCAAACCAAAATTCAAGTTCCCCAAACATTTTAACGGAAATCAAGTTAGCCAAACACAAGAAAGTAATCGCAATGAGACCTGGGATCCATGCAGGCAATCCTGGCCACCAAAATTCCATATAACCACCAATCGCAATCATTTCACTCATTCCAACGACAATAAATTGGAAGATATTGCTCCAGGCAGTTAGGTAGCCAAAGACGGGATGCATGTACTCGGTGGCAAACTTGGAAAACGAACCGGTATCCGGATCGACATACAGCATCTCACCGAGAGCCCGCATGATTAAGTATAAAAATATTCCAGCAATTCCATAGGCAATTAAAACGGAAGGGCCGGTCCACTTGATGGTGGAGGTGGACCCCATGAAGAGTCCAACACCTATTGTTCCACCGAGGGCGATCATTTGCATCTGTCTTGCGCTTAATTTTCTTTGCATAGCCTTAATTTCCTTTCTCATTTAATTATAATAAGATGTTCATTTAAATATTTACTCGTAAAGTCGGACAAATGATAAATATAACAACGAAAAAGCGAGCGAAAAATTCATAAAAATTTAAACGAATATGAGAACATGATACATGAAACTTCTTGAATGAGCAAACTGGATTTGACCAGAAAGCGATAATTTGACCCAAAAGTTTCCAAGCGGGTTGATTCAAGTTACAATTAACAACAACTAAACTAATGAAAATGGGGAATGAGCATGCGGTTCTTACATACCGCCGATTGGCACATCGGCAAAAAGCTTCATGAATTTGATTTGGTTGACGAGCAACAGGATGCCTACCAACAAATTGCTGAAATTGCTAAGGAAGAAAAAGTAGATGCCATCGTCATCGCAGGGGATTTATATGATCGAAAAGTACCTAGCGAAGAGTCAATTAATCAATTAGATGCGATGATATTAGATTTAAATTTAACCCGAAAATTTCCAATTTTAGCGGTAAGTGGCAATCATGACAGTGCGCCACGATTAGGAAGTGGAAGCCACTGGTATGAGGCGACTCATTTCTATTTGCATACAACGATTGCGCAGGCGTTAACGCCAATTGAAATGGCAGATACACAATTCTTTTTATTGCCCTATTTTGAACCCTTTCAAGTTCGGCACTTTTTTGAAGATGACAGTATCCAAAACGTTCAGCAGGCGATGAATCGGCTTGTCGCTGAGATGCAGAAAAATTTTGATGCGACTAAACAGCATGTTTTAGTGGCCCATTTTTTTGCTGCAGGCAGTCAACATGTTGATTCAGAAACGACCGTGGAAGTCGGTGGATTGGACGCCATTGCCGTTGATTCCATGGCCACATTCGATTACGTTGCGTTGGGGCATTTACACGGAAAGGATGCCTTGCATGCCGAAACGGTCAAATACAGTGGGTCACCCGTGAAGTTTTCCCTTTCTGAAGCCAAGCAGCAGAAGGGCGTTTGGATAGTTGATACGGCTCCCTATAACGCCAAATTTGTGCCGATTAAGCCTAAAAAGGATATCGAAATTTTAACGGAATCATTTGCAACCCTGATTAATCCGGCCTATTACGAAAAAGTTAACCGCTCAAATTTCATTGCGATCTCTTTGACCGATGTTGATGTGATTACGGATGTGATGGCGCGGTTACGCAAAATTTATCCCTATATCATTAACTTGGATCGGAAATATGGCATCCAGGATGTCGAAAGTCAGAAACGAATTGATCCAAATTTAGATCCGATGACGCTTTTGACTGATTTTTACAACCAAGCAACTGATTCACAAATGTCGAAGGATCAGCAGAAATGGGCCGCACAGGCGCTAACCGTCGCTAAGGAGGATGACGAATGAAACCACAAAAGTTAGATATTCATTTCTTTGGTCCGTATCGAGATCAACACGTTGATTTCAAGGTATTCAAGGACTTTCCCGTTTTCCTTATCAGTGGTAAAACGGGTGCCGGGAAGACCACACTATTTGATGCGATGTGCTTCGCCCTATTTGGTGAAACCTCCGGAAAAGAACGAGATGGTAAGCAAATGCGGGCCGATTTTGCCACCATGACCGACGAAACAAGCGTTAGTTTTACCTTTACTCACGAGGGAAAGACCTACGTTATTGAACGAAAACCGGATCAGTTGATTGCTAAGAAAAATGGTAGCGGCGTCACTGATCGTCCCGCAAAAGTTGAATTAACGGTGTTCAAGGGTGGCGAGGAACTTAATCAATTAACCAAAATTAACACGGTGAATGATTACATTCGAAATTTACTGCAACTATCGGCAAGTCAGTTTAAGCAAATCATTTTAATTCCTCAAGGAAAGTTTCGCGAATTTTTGACTGCCTCAAGTGGCGATAAAGAGGTTATTTTACGCGATTTATTTGGGACAGAACTGTTTGAAAATTGGGCCGAAGAACTTAAAAATTTACTGGCTGATAAGAAAACGACAAATGCTGATATCGAGCAGCAATTAGGCACCTATCAGAGCCAACTTAAATGGACCGACGAAAATAAGCAACAGGCGCAAGAAAGTCAATTGCCAACAGATGTTTTGAAACTGATGGCCGAGCAACAAACGTCTAGCCAAACAGATTTGGTGCAACAAAGGGCGGCTGTCAAAGCGGCAGAAACAAAGGTCACAAGCCTGCAAAAGGAGCTCACTGAAGGACAAAAGCTAACCGAGCAAATTCAACAGTTGGCCCAGTTGGCCGAAGCTCAAACGAAGCTTGATGTACAATCGGCGCACATCAATGAAGTCAACGCGCAAATTGAAGATTTACGTTGGGCCCAATCATTGCGTGGTCATGCTGAAAATTGGCAGCAAGGTCGTGAAGAATTGGTTGCTTTACGCAGTCAATTGACTCGTAGTCAGGAAAAGCAGCAGCAAACTGCTGAACTTTTGAAAAAAGCCCAACAGGATCAGGCTAACTTAACTGTGCGGCAACCTGAAATGGATGCGGTCACGAAACAGATTGGTCAATTGGAAGCCGTACGGGATCATTACGATTCATTGGCCAAGACTGACGCTCAATTAGCTCAAGCAAAGGTGGATTTAACTAGTCTCACGAGTCAAAAAGCCACATTAAACGAGAAATTAGTCACGGAACAAACCCAGTTAACAGCGCTAGAAACTGCGATTGGAAAAGAATCTGGCCTTCTCAAACAGCAGGCAGATTTAAAACTAAAGCAGCAACAGCTAATCAATTTAAAACACCGAATTGAAGTTAGGGATGGCCTAGAAGCTAAGCTACAAATGACGCTTGAACAAGTTGGCAGTGCTAAGGCTGCTGTGACGTTGAGTCAAACGCAAAATGATGAGCGAAAAACGCAGTATGACACGATTAATCAAAAGTGGCTTGCTGAAGAAATATCCCGACTTAGCGCACAATTGACGCCCGGAGCCCCTTGCCCCGTTTGCGGATCGACTGATCATCCGGTGCCTGCACCGACGGCTACCATTGACGTTAGTGAAGTTCAGGTTAAAAACGCCAAAGCCGAATTTGATGAAAGTACCCGACAATTGGGACTCAGACAGCAGGAATGGCAGGCGCTGGAAGCGACGGCAAAGGAACAACGACAACAGCTAAATGACGCCGCGATTGCGTTAAATGACCAAAATAAGTCCAACACAACGGATAAAGCGCAAGTAGGTGAAGAAATATCCCAAGTTGAGAGTGACCAAACTGTGCTCAAAACGGAACTAGGCAAAATTTCAAAAAGCAAAGAAACCAGTATCACCAGCAAATCACTGCTGACAGAGTTGCAGTCACAGTTAGATTCTTGTGACCAGCAATTAAATGATGCTAATTTACGTCAGGCGCAATTGCAAACGCGGAAGATTGAGTTAACGAAGCAGCTACCAGCCGATTTGGTAACTGTTGATGCTTATCAAACGAAACTTTCGGAATTAAGGACCAGTCGAACGCAATTTGATACGGATTTAAAAGCGGCCAATGCAACTGTGGAAAAGCAGCAGGTCGCGTTGACTCAATTGGCAGCGGACGTTAAGAATGTCACGAGTCAACTTGAGAAACAGGAAAAAACCAACGCTAGCTTGGAACAGGAGTTAAAGGCGGCGACGGTCGAGAAACTTCATTCAGATGATATCGGGCTGTTACTCCAGTTGATCCAAGAGCTGGACGACCTAGCTACCCTGAAAGCAGAAGTTGATCATTTTAGTGAAAAGCAAAGTGAAATTAAGGGACAAATCAGGCAGGCAAAAGAGGCAGTTGGCAATCAGAAACAGCCAGATTTAGCGCTATTGACGAAACAGCTGGCGGCCATTAAAGAAACGAGTGAAGGGGCGCAACAAGCCTATTATCACTTGGAGCAAATGATTGAGGCTAATCAAGAGTTAGTTGAAAAAATGCAGGCGCTCATGAATCAACAGCGGACTCAACTTGAACAGCTAAACAAATTAGCTGAATTGAGCGAAGTGGTGAATGGTAATGGGAGTCAACGCCTGAGTTTGGAACGATACGTTTTACAGACTTACCTGCAACGGGTCTTATTTACAGCAAATGCCCGTTTAACCAGTTTGACGAACGGCCGCTACCGGTTTGAATTAGCGACCGAACCAGAATCTGGCCGAGGTAAGACGGGTCTCGGAATTAACATTTATGATGATAATGTTGGAAAGCAACGGAGTGTTAACACCCTTTCTGGTGGTGAAAGTTTCATCGCGGCTTTGGCCCTTGCACTTGGGTTGGCAGAAGTCATTCAAAATCAATCTGGCGGCATCAAGATTGAGGCCTTATTTATCGACGAAGGGTTTGGTTCCTTGGACGAAGATGCACTTGAACGGGCTATGGAAACGCTGCAGTCGATGGAAAGTAATTCACGGATGATTGGCATTATCAGCCATGTCAAAGAACTCCAGGATCAAATTCCGGGACAATTAATGGTGACGCCTAGTGGCAATGGGGAAAGCACCGTTAGTTACCAAACTGAATTTTGATTTTTTATTGACAACTGGAAAAAGAAAGCCTATTGTTTGTGACAAATAAATAGTTCGCTCATAAAACCAATGAAGTGGAGATCAAGATCGTTGTGCACGTTAAGAGAGTTGCCGGTGCTGAGAATGGCAGTCGAACGCAGACGGTTAAATGGACCACAGAGGGTTCTTCCGAAAGATTTCGAGTACGAAGAAACGTCAGGCATACGTCAGT
>NZ_AZGJ01000069.1 GCF_001436395.1 Secundilactobacillus malefermentans DSM 5705 = KCTC 3548
CTAACTTTTTTAGAGCCCATCATAACGCCGAAAGTGTTTTTTTGCTTTATTAACTTTTCTTTGTAACCAAAAGTCCGAAACCTAGCGTTGAAACTAAGATCATCAAGCCAATAATTAAACTTAGAAGTGAATTAGCGGCATTGGTTTGCGGCAATACTGAGCTCTTTTGAACTTTTACATCACCTTTGATTCCTGGCTTAGAAGCTTTTGTGGCCGTTGGTACCTTAGCCTTAGCAGGTGTTTCTGGTTTTGCAGGAGTCTCTGGATCTGGTGTAGCAGGTTCCTCAGGGACTGCCGGTTCGCCAGGAACATTTGGCGTCTCCGGAGTATTTGGAGTATTGGGCGTTTCCGGAACACTTGGAACTTCCGGCGTTACGGGTGTTTCAGGAGTACTAGGGTTGCTAGGGTTGCCTGGAACTTCAGGAATGATTGGTAATGGATTGGCTTTATTTGTAAACGTTATTTCAAAGCGGCTATCGCTTACCAACTGTAATCCAGAATCACTCGTCGTGAACCCTTCGACTACTGTTTCATTTACCTTGTACTTAATGTTGTTTGGTAATTTAAGAAAACTAGCTTGCCAATTATTGGCCTCGTTCAAAGTAACCGTATCGATCACTTGGCCATTTAATGGATTCGTTGGATCATCAAGCGTCAAATTAACTGTCACTTGATCAGGCAACTTGACCTCTAACCCATCTGTATCCCACTGCTTAATTGCTTTAATATCAATGGTTGATTCGGTTGTTTCGCCAAAGTAGATGGACCCATTTGAACCAACGCCACCACCACGAACTGCGGAGTTGCCTTTGATAATGACCGTGGCCAAACTAGCCGCAAGTGTCTGTGCTGCCGATAGGACACTTGATTTTAATGAAATTTCACCTGACTCGTTTTCAACTGTGACCGGTGTATCCGTTTGACTCCCATCCCGATCATGATACCAATCAACTGAACCGCCACCAAGAATTCGGTTATCCAACGAGAGGGCTGCATTAGCGTATTTAGACTCGCTCGAAACGTCATCACCTTGATTTAAGGCGGTGTTCCCAAAAATAGCAGTTCCATCCGTTACCCGAATTTCGGCATCGGCTGTTGGACAGAACCAGACACCACCACCGGCACCAATTTCGAGTGGGTGAATACCATCCCAATAGGAGGTTTTACCATCTACTGCTGAGTTTTCAGTGATTAAGGCGTTACCGAGACGCAATGTGTATTCAGCAATACTCAGATAAATCCCACCACCATGATCTGCTGAAACGTTGTTCGTAATCTCAGCTTTATTGATTGTGACATTATCTGAATTAACATAAACACCACCACCAGGACCGGCAGCTTTGTTGCCATCAATTAGGACATCATTAATGACTAATCTCGCGATATTGTACTTGTTTGCATTTGCTAACGATAAACTAGCTCCTGGTACATAACCGGTGGAGACGGAAATCCCGCCACCAACTGCATAAGGATTAACGTAACCGCCAGTATAATAGCCAGCAATGTTATTAGAAATTTCGCCACCATTAATCGTCACGTCACCATTTCCATAGATGTTGATTCCACCAGAATGCGACCAACCGGTATTTCCTTTGATGACGCCCCCATTCATGACAAATGTCGAGGGAGCTTCCTCTGTACTTCGAACAAGGTCCCCAACGCTCACACCACCAGCTTGATCACTCATGTTGTTGTAGATGAGACCACCGTTCATAATGAAGTGTGAACTATTATGAACGCCAACACCGCCGGCCACTCCTTGTTCAGCAAATGGCCAAACGTAATTTGATTCAACATCACTACCTTTATTAATTGTGAATGTTCCCTCGTATGTAACGAGAACGCCACCGGCGGCAAATGAGACGCCACCGCTGCCTGAAGCATCGACCACTGAATTTGCAAAAACATAACCCTGATTATTCAGTGTTAAGTTCCCACCAAGAACAACGATGGGTGCTCGATTCAAAGCTTTGGTGACTAACGAAAACCCAGTGACCGTTGTGTTTTCAATACTCGATGTCCCGTTAACCCTAATGGGCACGGACGCCATATTGAAATTTTCAGTCGGCGAAATCGTAATGCCATGAATCTGATTTCCCAATAAATTAACGGTAGAACCTTTAACGATGTTAAACGTATTGGTCAATAACAATTTAATTGGATCTAATTGATTAATAAACGTAATGTTTTGTCCGGCAATGCTTTTAACTTCACCAGTAAATGACATATCGTTTGCTAAAACAATTTTGTACGCCGAATTATCGGTCGGAATGCGCTTAATGGCATCCAAAACTTCCTGCTCGTTTGTAACGGTAATTGTTTTTGACGCGTCTTCCTCAGCAGCCTTAGCTTCAGGTACAGGGGCCACAGCAGCTCTTGCGGCTTTTGCCGGAGCTTTCTGGCTTTCTGAACCTTCAGTTACAACTGCTTTAGATTGATTCTGCACAACCTCGCCATTTGAATCCGCAGCGGGTTCCCCCGATGAGCTGGAAGCGCTAGATGCACTGGATTCAACTACTGCTTCACTACCTTCTATGGTCGAAGTTGACGACTCGCTGACTAACCGACTTTCCCCCGTTGGATCCGCGGTTGCGGCACTTACATGGTTTAACGTTACTCCCCATAACATTAAACCGGCAAATACTGCGATAACAAGTCCACGAATCCAACAAAAACTTCTAACTTTCATAACTATCCCCCCAGATATAAGTAATCCGCCTGCACAGTTATTGCACATAAGTATTGTGCAGAATAATAATACCATGCTATGAATCATAATGGAATAAGCGCTTTCATTTTTTTTGCAACATAGGTTACAGAAAACTTACTAATCATCACAATTTAATGACATTCAATTTTTTTGAACGAATCCATGGCAAAATAGAGGAAATACTAAATGGAGGCTTACTATGCACTTACTAAAAAGAATGACATTAATGGGCGTTGCGGTCGTTTCGCTTTCTGGAATAACCTATACCGCTCAAACAGCTAACGCATCTACATACTCAACTGTTTCATCTACAACAATGACTAAAACCGCCTATCATAAAAAGAGTACAACTGGAGCGGTTTACAACGCCAGCCATACCAAAAAGGTTGCTACGCTAAAGGGCTACCCCAACACGACTTGGTACGCAACCAAGAAAGTCGTCCTTAAACATAATGGTAAGAACGCCATTTACTACCAAGTTAAGAATGGCGCCGGCACCAAGTCAGGAATTATTTGGCACAGTTATTTAACTAAGGGCGTTGCACCGTTTAACGTCAAATATGCAAAAAATGCGGTCGCATACGATGCCACCGACAATAAGGTTGTCTGGTCAAAGAGTGCTAACACGGCTCGCCCAATTGCATCCGTTTCAAAATTAATGACCCTGTACTTAGTTGATAAAAAGGTCGCAGGTTCTGGCTACTCATGGAGTTCAAAAGTTAAAACCAATTATTCCGGTTTAGTTGCCATGGGTAAGGATTCTGCTTGTGGTGGCTTCAGATTTACAAAGTCGTCATACACCGTTAAACAATTGTACGACGCCGCATTAATCGATTCTTCAAACAATGCTGCTATTGCGCTGGGTCAGTGGGTTGCTGGTGGCTCTACTCCAACTGCTAACAAGAAATTCATTTCAATGATGAACGCGCAAGCGAAGAGTTGGAATCTTGGTAAAGCGAAGTTCGTTTCTTCTTCTGGTTTAGAGCAATCAGACTTGAAGGCTTTCGGTTACTCAATTGGTGGTGCTGACGCAAACATGGTCTCAGCAAAGGACGTTGCTTTAATCGCTGATCATTTGATCACTGATTACCCAAGTACGTTAACCACAGCTTCAGTTAAATCAATGACTTTAAGCGGACAGCCACTTTACAACTACAACAACATGCTTTCCGGTCGTAAATACTATCAATCTTCTCTGAAAGTTGACGGGTTAAAGACTGGTTACACACCAAAAGCGGGTTACTGTTTCGTCGGAACTGGCCAGAAATCGGGTCACAACCGAATCATCACGGTTGTTTTACATGATGAAAACGAGTTTACTGAAACCCAATCAATTATGAACAACGCCTATAGCAAAAATTTACTTTAGGTCAAAAAAAGCGACACACCTCGACTTGAGATGTGCCGCTTTTACTATTTAAAATTTAAATGACGTTTCGTTCAAAAGGCTTGTCGCTGATACCTTCATCAAGAATCTTCTTGCTCCATTCTTTAGCAGAGAACAATGAATGGTCACGGTAGTTACCACAGCTGGTAATATCAGTGCCAGGGACATCTTCCCACTTTGTAACGTTGGCAATTTCTTCAAGAGAACCCTTGAGGGCCTTGGCAACTTCAGTAGTCGTATGTTCGCCCCACATGATCAAATGGAAGCCAGTCCGGCAGCCAAATGGTGAGCAGTCAATAACGCCGCTCATTCGGTCACGTAGCAAACCAGCAAGCAAATGCTCAATTGTATGTAACCCTGCAGTAGGAATTGCATTGGCATTTGGTTGAACAAGACGGAGGTCAAAGTTAGTGATTGAGTCGCCCTTTTCACCGTGTTCCTCCGTAATTAAACGTACGTATGGTGCCTTTACCTTTGTATGATCCAATTGAAAACTTTCAACTTTTGCCATTTATATCACCCTTCGTTCTCTTATTCATCCAATTAAAAAGCACCCGCCCTAAACCGAATCGGTTAAGGGGCGAATGCATCGCGTTACCACCCTTGTTCGCACGAATTAAACGTGCCTCAAAAATGGATAACGGCCAATTCCGGATGAGCAGCAACACCGCTCATCAGCTCCAAGTTCATCTTCACCAACTAAAATTTCCTTGCTCACACTAACCAAGGTCGCTTTCAAATTTTACTTAGTTACTCTTCTCTTCAACGCTTTTTCTAATTAGATGTTAATTTCAGTATAGTAACCGACAAACTAAATGTCAATTTCATTTGCCAACAGTTAAATCTAAATCTCGAAAATACCAGGTATCACATCCAGGATGTAGGTCCTGTGGTAGTGGCTGCTTTAATTGTTCAAATTGATATTTTTGATATAACTTATTTGCAATCGGTAGCCGACTATCCGTCACTATGTACATCTTCTGATACCCATCTTGCCGCGCATAAGTTGCTGATTTTTCTAGCAACTTTTTTGACAAGCCTTGCCCTCTTGCCTGCTTGTCTATGTAGAGTTTTTGTAACTCACAAATTCCGGTAGTTCGGTCTAGTGGACCAATGCCACAGCCACCAACAACCTCTTTTTGCTCATTCACGGCAACCCAATAGGCCGCGTGCGGTAATTCTTCGTAGTATTCCGCCAGCTCATCTAGTTGCGGATCAAAGTAAGCCGTCCCCGGTTTATCCAAATGGGCATCCCGCAAGCAAGCTTGTAGGATATGCTTCATGGCAACGTTGTCTTTAGGTTCCATTATCCGAATTTGCATGTGCATGCCGCCTTTCTCATTGTTTTCTAATAAATATAGCAGAAAGCGTCGCAAAAATCAAAAAAGGATTGAAGCTCATAAGCACCAATCCTTTAATTTGCTTTATTATCTAATAAATCTCCAAGATTTTTAATTAGGGTGTCGTACTTTTCTGGAAACGCTTGATACAAATCCTGAAATAAATGTTTACCAGTACTCGTTAAATCGACAATTCGAAGCCGCCGATTACCACTGACCGTATGCTCTGTCAGTAGTTTTTGTTTCAACATACTCGATATTTTAGTCGAAATGTATGAATTTTGCATCCCGGTTTTTTTGGCCAGATTGGAAGCCGTCATTGCACCATCAATTGCCAGTTCGCTAATGATAGCCAGATCATTAAGGGAAATGTCGCCTTCGTCCATAATGTGGTTAGAAGCCGTCACAACAAGCTTTCGAACGTTGATTAATTGTTGAATTTCACTATAAAACTGTTCTTGTTCCGCTGAACTGTGTGGTTCCATTGATATTCCTCCCTCAATAAGCCCCTGATTATCAAAGCGAACAGTTTTTAATTATTTGTTAAAATAATACCAGTTATTTACTTATATTATACCGATTATTCCATAATTCGTAAATACCATTAACAAATAAAATACAAATTCTAAGAAAATAGTGTGCTTGTTAATATAATTGGTCGTAAACAACTGTTTATGATAGCATTACGTAAGAAGACCGATTTGGAGGAATAAAAGATGAAGGAATATCGAATTAACTTTAATACCTCGATTTAAAATTGAAGTGCAACACCTGCTCTACTAGACCAGTTCTTTATTCAGACTAGTCAAAAAGGCCATGAAGACCTATTCTTAATTCACCACAAACAAGAAAGAGGTATCTTCATGACCCGAATTAAGAATATCATATCTAATCAGTATCACCAACTCAATTTAGCTGAACGTGGTCGAATTGAATCCCTAAGGGACTTAGATTGGTCTATCCGCCGGATTGCCCAGGCCCTTCATCGTAATCCCAGCACGATTTCACGTGAATTAAAACGTGGGACAACGACACAGATTAACGCTAGTACTCATATCTTTGAACAGTCATATCTGGCAGAAACTGGTGAAGCAATTTATCGTAAGCACCGACTAAATAGCTGTTATCGTGGACTCTTTGATCATTGTCAAACCTTCTGTAATGCTTTGGTGACAGCTTTAAAAGCGCGTCCCAGGATGCATAGTGTGGATACTTTTGTCCACCAATTCAAGACTGATCACCCAAGGCTTGTCTGCCCCTCAACACCGACGGTGTACCGGTATATTGATGACCAGCGTTTAGCTATCCGCAATTCAGACCTACCAGCTAAACTACGTCGCCGGATTAAATGCCCCGGGGCAAAGCATCATCGAATCAATAAGAAAAATCTGGGCCATTCAATCGAAGA
>NZ_AZGJ01000007.1 GCF_001436395.1 Secundilactobacillus malefermentans DSM 5705 = KCTC 3548
TCTAACTTTTTTAGAGCCCATCAGTATGCAGGTTATTACATAAATATAGAATTATGAGGTGGAAATTTTGACGAACAGACCCACAACGGCTGATCAACCCGTCGACCAAAATGGCCGCCCGTATAACCGTCTTGCTTTAGTTTTTACATTATTAGTTGGAACATTCAGCACGTTTATTACGTCAACGATGCTGACAACCGCGTTTCCAACGCTGATGAAATCGTTCAACATATCTGCAACAACCGTTCAATGGTTGACGACTGGATTTATGCTGATGATGGGAATTGTGATTCCAATTACCGGATTTTTCCTGCAGCGATTTGATACCAAAAGGCTTTATCTTTCGGCCATTGTTATCTTTTTCATCGGGAGTATTCTCTGTTACTTTGCGACAAGTTTTTGGGGAATCTTAGTCGGTCGACTGGTTCAGGCCGCCGGAGTGGGGATTACCGCTCCTGTTTACCAGACAATTATGACATCAATTTTTCCACCTTCCAAACGAGGCGCTGCAATGGGAACGGCTGGTTTAGTTGTTGGATTAGCGCCAGCCATTGGCCCAACTTTTGCTGGTTGGATTTTAATGCACTATTCATGGCGAATGCTTTTCTTAGCCATCATGCCCGTTTCATTACTAGTTTTGGTGATGGGTTTCTTCACGCTACGAAAAGTGTTACCAACCAAGAAGGCCCCTGTGGACTGGATGTCCGTAGTCATGTCAGTAATCGGATTCGGTTCAATGCTTTTCGGCTTTTCATCGGTTGGTGACCATTCATGGACGAGTCCAATCGTGTACGTCACGCTGATTGTCGGTGTGATTGTGGTTGCTCTCTTCATTTTACGTTCACTTAAAATTAAAAATCCGCTGCTTCAATTTAAAGTTTTTGAAAGTTCAGACTACACGTTATCTGCCATTTTGGTTTCGGTTTCATTTATGGCGATGAACGAATTTACACTCGTTTTGCCACTGTACCTCCAAACAATTCACGGTGAATCGGCTTTTGCATCTGGACTAACGCTGTTGCCTGGCGCTATCACCATTGGAATTATGAACCCGATTACGGGACGAATTTTTGACCAATTAGGTGCGCGAAACATGGCGATTGCGGGGATGTTCCTTTTGACGCTGACAACTGGATCCTTTATTCCGGTTACGCCGACAACCCCAGTATTCTACTTGGTTTGCCTGTACACGGTTCGGATGTTCAGTATTTCGATGGTCATGATGCCGGTGACGACGACGGGGATGAATGCTTTGCCATTGAACCTAATTGGTGATGGAACCGTTGTAAACAACACTGCGCGTCAAATGTTTGCCTCGATGGGAACTGCTATTTTGGTTTCTATCATGGCCAGTGAAACCACGAAACATCTTCCAAGTCAGGGAGTGGCTCATGCAACGCCAATCTTATTTGGTAAATTATCACTGCATGCAAATGTGGTCGGATTCCGTTGGGCATTTTTCATTGCAACCCTATTTTCTTTGGTTGGATTTGTGCTGACGTTCTTCTTGAAGCGCGACTCAAGGAGGTTAGGTTAAGATGATTGTTATTTTCTTATTTGCTGGTGCGTTGATTTTTGCCTGGAGCGTCATCTTTCTACAACACAGCATTAAAAAGGCGGTTTGGGTGACAGTTGGCTTCATATTGGTGGTTGGTAGCGTTGTGTTGATGACGTTGAATTATAACGGTTACTTTGGGATGAAACAGATCCAAACCACTGAAACTCGGCCGTTGGCTACTATGGGTAAGAACCGCCAAGTTCTAGCATACAAACGGCTAGGTACTCAAACAGAACGAATCTACTTCTACCGGGATAATCCGCTAGATACCAAGGTTAAGAAGACAAGGCCAACTATCAGTACGGTTGTGTTGAAGCGTGGAGCCAAACAAAACGCCGTTAAGATTACGCGGACCTATCGCGTTTACCGCAACGAAGAACTTCGATTACTCTTTGCAAATGGTGTGCCGAACCATCAACTGACGCACAGCCGTTACACGTTTAGTGTAAAAAGTAACTCAAAAGTGATTGAAAAATAGCCAAAATAAATGCGCATTCCTGAAAAATGAGGAATGCGCATTTTTATTGATATAATTGAGATTAATTTGCGTATTTATATTGTTGACGATATAATTTGGGCGAATGAGTTAATTTATTTTAAGACTGGAGGAACCTCAATGAAAAAAACTTATAATGAGCTCCTAGCTGATCTTCAGGCAAAGGATCCTCAACTAACTGATTTGACGATGGTTAATCGAACTAGGGTGGAGATTGCTAAACAAGTTTATCAACTACGAATTGATAAGCAGCTCACGCAAAAGGAATTAGCAAAAATAAGTGGTGTGTCTCAGGCAGCAATTGTGCATATTGAACGGGCTGAGGTTTCTGCAAGTTTTGAAACGATTGGCAAATTAACCAGGGCCATGAGCGGGCACATCACGGTGAAAATTTAAAATGAAAAGAGGTGTGGCCAAACTAATTAGTCTGGTTCACACCTCTTTTATTTGATTTTTTACCAACTAATCATCCAAATCAACTTCGGTTTCATTCAACTTCTGTGCTTCATCGAAGTATTTACTACGATAGTGCGTGACCGTTCCCCAATAGTAGAAAATCAGTGAGAACACAATTACGACCCCGAAATCAAATGGGTAGTGAATCCAATTTTGACCGTTAAATTCAGAACTACCAATATACGACATGACGGAGATGAAAATGAGGTAGCCAATTAACCAGGCGCTTCCGCGAAGCTGATGTTTGAAATCCTTCCAGCCCATTTTCCATTCATAATAGAAGTAGAAGGGAAAGCCCAGCAGGATAACCAAAATCACTTCGATAGTCGTCGGCCACATTGCCCAGTAGGTTGCTAACGATGCCAAAACAAAGGCGAGTGGGGCAAAGAAGTGGATAGCTTTCAGTGTAACGGGACGCTTAAATTTGGGCGCCATTTTTCGCAGTGACACAACGGTAACTGGTCCGGTCAAGTAGGCGATTAAGGTCGATGTCGAAATGACACTCGCCAAGGTGCCCCAAGATCTGAAAACTGAAACCATGACCATGCTGAGAATGGCATTGACTAGAATCGCGACTCGGGGAATTCCGTATTTCAAATTAACGTTACCGATAAATTTGGGAATGTGGTTGTTACTTGCCATGGCGTAAAGTGCTCGGCCGGTTGACGCAACGAAGGAAACCCCTGTCCCAAATGGTGAAACGAAGGCATCCATGTACAGAAGAACCGACAGCCAGTAAATGCCGAGCATGATGGCTAGGTCAGCGAACGGCGAATTAAAGTTAACGCCGTGCCAACCAACTTTGGCAATCAAAGCGGGGCTAATCGAGGTGATGTAGGTGCTTTGAAGAATGATGTAAATAATGCCACTAATTGTGAGGGATAACGTGATTCCGAGCCCAATATTGTGCTTGGGATCGCGGATTTCCCCGCCCATGTTAATCACAGTTTGGAAGGCATCAAATGAGAAAATGATTCCGGAAACGGTTGTTGCGGCAAAAATAGGCGCCGTTCCATATGGCATGAACGTTTGCAGTGAGTGACCATAATTTTCAGGATGAAATCCAGACAGGGTCATCATGATGATGGTCAACAGGGGCACCCCAATTTTGAAAATTGAAATGAAGCTGGTGAAGTGGGTCAGCAGTGAAACCGACCAGTAATTTAATAGCGTAAAAATAATAATGAAAACGAAAACGAGGAATAGGCCCTCGGTCGTGATGGTTCCGTTTGTGATAAACGCGCGCGTCCAGTGGGCCCATTTCCATGGCCAACTGCTCATGTATTGAACGGCGGCAACGGCTTCAATGGGAATCAGTGTGACGAGCGAAACCCAATTTGCCCACGCAGCAATGAATCCCAAGAGCGGTCCGTGCGAGTACTGCGCGTATTTGCTCATGGCTCCTGATTGCGGGAACATGGCCCCTAACTCAACGTAATTGTACGCGATGATGCCGATAACGGCGCCACCAAGAATCCAGGAAATGATGGCAGCGGGACCGGCAATTTTGGAGGCCTCCCAGGAACCGAAAAGCCAGCCGGATCCGATGAGGGAGCCAAGCGCCAGCATGACGGTTTGAAATAAGCTAATTTTTTTTGTGTTCGATTTAATCTGAGGAAGCCTCCTTCGTTGGTTTGCTGACTTATTGTATCACGTTTGCTGGGAAATCAAAAAAGGGTGTGAAAAAGGCGATTTGCTTCCGAGCGTAACCTAGATTAACGGATAATCCCGTACCTGGATTGTTCGTTGATCGTAGTTAGGCTTAGGGAGCAGCCTTTTGGAACCCGACTAGGCAATAATATTTATAAAAATGAAAAATAAAGAGGGTGAGACAAAAGGCGGTTTGCTTTTGAGCATAGCCTAGATTAACGAATAATCCTGCACTTGGGATTGTTTGTTGATCGTAGCTAGGCGGAAAAGCAGCCTTTTGGAACCCGACTAAGCAAGAATATTCGGAAATAGTAAAGGGGTTGGGACAAAACAAATGTTTTGTCCCAACCTCTTTGCTTTTACCTAATTTTTAGTCGACTTCAACAGCTTATTATTGCTGTCCGTCCGCACGATTAGTACGTCCATTTTGGCGTTTCGGTTCACAAACGAGGTCACTGATCCAACCACAATTCGATTGACCGCATTCATCCCGGTTGCCCCCATGACGATGAGGTCGACGGGATGGTCCTTCTCGAAATCAAAACTGATGACGGATTTAGGATTCCCAAATCGGACGTGAATATTGGTATCTGTAAAGTCATATTTGTCCTTTAATTGGTCAGCAAGAGTCTGGAGATACCCCTTGTTATCGTTCACGAGTTTTTCGAGGAGACTGCCCTCGGTGACGTTTCCAAATGACCCATATTGGTTAACGTCGATGACACTTAAGAGCTCGATTGACGCATTGTTACGTTTGGCGATTGCCATTGCTTTGAGCAAGGCGTGTTCTGCTTGATTGGACCCATCAACTGGGACCAAAAGATGTTCGTAGTGTTGTAGCATAAGTTGTTGGAGTCCTTCCTTTTTCTAAGCGCGCCCGATGAGGGTTTGACTCGTTTGAGCTAAAACGTGCCCATCCATGGCGTCCCATAAGTCGTTAAGCCAAAAGCCGTCCTTTAATGGAAGCTTTTCGTCGATTGCATACACGGTGACGGTGTAGCGGTGATCCTTATCTGGTGGGAAAGGTCCCGTATAGTGCTGAAAAATGGCGGGATTTGTTTGCCCGACTAATTTGCCGGCGGTGGAATTTTTTCCAAACGTCATTTGGACTTCGCCACTCTGACTGGCATTTTCGGGAATCTGCGTTAAATTTCCGGGAAGGTTAGCGGCCACCCAATGAATCCAGGTAAAACCACCAACTGGAATGGCGTCGTGATCAATCATGGTGACGGCAAACGTTTTGACGCCGGTAGGAACTTCGGTGATGTCGATTGGAAATGACGTAACCGGTTGCCCATTTAGTAAATCTTCCTCGGTTGCATATTTTGAATATTTATTAGCTAACACACCGTTATCGGTTGGAATACTAATTTTCATGGTGGGAACCTCCTTCAAACTTATTAATAGATTAGTCTAATTATACCGCAAACCCGTAATTCTAGTTTGGTATGTGACGAATCTCATAATTTTCACATTGATTTTTCATGCAGTGAACATGTATGCTATAGGGTAAGTAACGGAAAGCTGAGGTGTCAAAATGGACCAGCAAGAAAAAATTAAATTATTGCAACGAATTGTCCAAATGGAGACGGTTAACGATCATGAAAGTCTCGTGGCGGACTATTTGGCAACCCTATTTCAACCTTATCCAAACGTCGAGATGACGCGTGTCCGCTATAAGTCAGGCAGAGATAACCTAGTCGTGACAATTGGAACGGATCATCATCGACAATTAGGATTTGCTGGTCATATGGATGTGGTCGCGACGGGGGATCCACAAAAGTGGGATCATGCACCGTTTAGCGGCGACATCACTGATGACTTTAAAATGGTTGGTCGGGGCGCCTCAGATATGAAAGCCGGGTTAGCCGCAATGGTTATCGCAGCGTTGGAGCTGTTGGATCAAGGCGAACCACAACACGGCCAAATTAAGCTCATTTGCACGATAGCCGAGGAATCGACAATGGTCGGCAGTGAGCAGCTGACAAAAGAGGGCTACTTAGATGATCTCGATGCGCTCGTAATTTGTGAAGGCAGCGGGCTGGACATTAGCTATACCCACAATGGCGACATTGATTATCGCGTAACGAGTCATGGCAAAGCGGCTCATTCCGCTTCACCAGAAATGGGCGTCAACGCCATTGAAAATCTGATGACGTTCTGGCACACTGCCAAAGCTGAGCTTGCTAAATTTGACGAAACGGATGCCGTCCTAGGAAACTTGCTGCACAACGTGACCGTCATAAAGGGTGGCGAGCAAATTAACAGCATTCCTGCCGAAGCAGACTTGGAAGCGAATATTCGGCTGATTCCGCAAACGCCGGCTAAGGTCGTGAAACAACGGCTGGAGGCGGTTATTGCAACCTTAAATCAGCAACCAGGATTCGAGCTGGACTTGGAATACTTGCTGGTTGGGGATGCGCTGCCTGGTGATCAGAATGGCGATTTCGTCCAATTTGTCAAACGAGAGACGGAAGCGGAAGTTGGCCATGAAGTGACCCTGTCTGGGGACAAGGGAACGACTGATGGCTCTAAATTTATTGACAGCAAGGGTGATTTTCCCATGGTCATTGTGGGTCCCGGTAGTAATACCGCTCACCAAGTTAATGAGTACGTGGACTTAAATCAGTATTTAAAGGCGATTGAACTCTATAAAAATATTTCACTTAAATTTTTGGAGGGTGACAACTAATGGAGAAACAAGAAAAAATTGACATTTTAAAGCATATTATTCAAATCAAGTCAGTTAACGATAATGAAACCGAAGTAGCAGACTACATTGCCTCGCTTTTTGAAAAATATCCGAATGCCAAAGTGGAAAAGGTAAATTATGCGCCCAACCGGGATAATTTGGCGGTCACAATTGGCAATCCTAAGGGTCAGCGTCTCGGTTTTTCGGGCCACATGGACGTTGTCGATCCAGGTGATTTGTCCAAATGGACGCACGACCCGTTTGGCGGCGAAGTGGCGGATGGCAAGATTTTTGGTCGTGGCGCCTCCGACATGAAGACGGGCTTGACCGCCCAAGTCATCGCGATGCTCGAATTCCTGGAAGATGGCGTTGAGCTGCCGGGTGAAATCCGACTACTAGCAACGGTTGGTGAGGAAACGGGCGAGTACGGGGCCGCCACGCTAACTGATGAAGGTTATGCCGATAATTTGGCGGGGTTGGTCATTTCGGAACCCAGCGGCTTAGACCAAATTACGTATACGGCGCGTGGCGTCATTGATTATCGAATTGAGTCCACCGGAAAGGCGGCGCACAGTGCCCGTCCACAAAATGGCATCAATGCGATTGATAATTTAATGGTGTACTACAATGAAATTCAAAAAGTGATGGCACCTTTTGACAAAGTGAATCCAATTTTGGGCGGCGTTTTACACAACGTCGATTTAATTGAAGGCGGCGAGCAAATTAACAGCATTCCCGCCAAAGCATGGTTGATGGCAAACATGCGAACGATTCCAGAATACCCGAACCAAGTCTTTTATGACGCCATTGAAAAGCTGGTCGCCGAGCTAAATGAGAGTCCTGGATTCGATTTGAAACTATCATACAGTTTTCCTGAAGAAGCAATTCCTGGTCAACCGGACGCACCATTGGTAAAATTAGCACAGAAGGTCTCTAAGGAAACATTTGGTAAGGAGGCTCAACCAGTTGGCTCTGGTGGTGCAAATGATGGTGCGGAGTTCTTACGTGCAAAGGGGGACTTTACGAGCATCGTGTACGGTCCTGGATCGGAAACATCCCACATGCCAGATGAGTACGTTGAGCTTGCAGACTTTTTGAAGAGCATTGATTTCTATAAGAAGCTTGCGCTCGAATTTTTAGCGTAACAGAACGCGGTGCGGCGGAGGGTCAATTGTGACTTCCAAAGTCCGAGACGAAGGGATGATTTGATGAAACGCTGGGGTTATATACTTGGCGGTCTCGTTGGTGCTGGAATATTGGCAGGGATTGTCGTTAAGCGTCACACAGAAGTGGATTCGGCCAGCAACTATACAATTGTGCTGGATGATTTTAGTATGGCGAGTTTGCAAGATTCAACGAACGTGAAGGCGACTGATCGGTCGCTTGAACTATCGGATGCGTCGAAGGCTGGGGCAGTTGGCCAGCTGACTTTGCCACAACTTAAATTACCACCGTTTAAACAATTGGTTGCGTCCTGGAACGCGTATACGCCAGGTGAATCAACGGTTGAAGTTGAAGCCCGTATTTTAGTCGATAAGAAATGGTCACTTTGGCACACTTTCGGCAAATGGGGCATCAACGTCATGAAGTCGAGTGCCAAGGCGGATATTGCGGATCCAATTGCCAAATTAGACACGGATACGCTACTGGTTCGTGGAAATCACGTTGCTACCGCTGTTCAGACGCGGGTTCATTTGCGTTCGGCGAATAAGAACGAATCACCGATTTTAAAACTCATCTCAGTGAGTGGCTCACCAAAGGACGGTGCTTTCACCCGGGCAACGGATTCCGAACGGGTTTCTCGAGTCATTGATGCGCCAGCCTATTCGCAAGAAATTAGGGATGGCAAGTTGGCACCAGTTATTTGCAGCCCCACAACGATTTCGATGGCGATGAACGCTCAGGGCAAAGAGGTGCTACCTGAAGAGGCGGCTTACCGGAATTACGATTTAGCTTATCGTGGTTTTGGCAACTGGGCGTTTAGCACGGCGATGGCGGGAGCGTACGGCTTCAAATCCTACGCTTGCTTTACCGACATCAGTAAATTAAAGCGCGAGGTCGACCGCGGTTATCCAGTGGGGGTCAGTGTTCAATACACAAATAATCCCCAGAATCACAAGTTACCCTACGTTGAAAATGCACCCGGAGATACGGCCGGTCATTTGCTGTTGGTCACTGGATTTGTGACGCAGGAGGATGAGGAATTTGTCGTGGTAAACGATTCATACGCCCCTTCAAACGAATCCGCCAATCGCGTTTACAAAATGGACCAGTTTAAGCGGGCCTGGCACTCTAATTTGGCGTACATCGTGGGCTCCCCCTATGATGAACAGCCAGAGATTAAACCGGACACGCGCCGCCTTGCCAAATTGGTCAAGGTTGACGGGACAAGAACCAGTTATGAATTAATGGTTGGCCAAGATAAGGTTGACCTCCCAGTTCTTATGACTGCCCAAACGGATCCACTGACCCTACGAACGGGAACGGTGGCTTATACACTTAACGATGAAATAGACGAAAAATTAACGTTGGCGGAACGTCGATTCTACTATACGGACGTCGATGATCAGGGCAATATTCAATTAGACCTTGATCAAATTCGTCAGGCCAATGATCATGCAACGGGCATCACGGTTTATGTCATGCAAATGGCGCAACAAACTTACGTTGCAAACCTCTCGATTTCAAGGGATGAAGAAGCGTAATCAAAAAAGCACGTCCAAATTTTTTGGACGCGCTTTTTTGATTAGTCAGTCTTTAAGTCAACTTCAATGTTCCCACGGGTTGCTTTCGAGTATGGACAAACTTGATGGGCTGATTCAGCCAATTTTTGCGTTTCTTCGGCTGAAACACCGTCAATATGAACCGTTAACTCAACCCCGATATGAAAATCAGAATCGCCTTCCTTGAAGAGGGAAACCTTGGCAGTAACGGTACTTTCGTTATCGATGCCGGCTTCCTGTTTGACGAGTTCAAGGGCACTGTTGAAGCAGGATGAGTAGCCAGCCGCAAATAGTTGTTCAGGGTTGGTTCCTTCTTTTTTCCCTGGTGCCGGAGCGGTAATTGTTAATGGCATTGAACCATCTGGTGCTTCGACGTGACCTTCACGTCCGCCGGTGTTGATCATTGTGGTCGAGTAGAGTTTTGTCATAAAAGTTGCCACCTTTCGAAAAGTAATTTGTACAGGTTCATTGTATCGAAAGCGGTTACAATTTGATAGAAAAAGGATTGTGAAAGATTTCAGAAAATAATCGGTTAAAAGGCCAACAAAAAAGACGCCCCTTCCAGGACGTCTCTGGTCTATCTGCGGATTTACTTCGTAAACTTCAAGATGTAGTTTCCTTGTGCATCTGTCGTTATCGTGTAATTAGTGTATCCTTCCTTGAGCCACTGCTGTTTGGCAGCTTTGGCCCAGCTCTGGGCACTACTTACGGATGAAAAGGTTCTGGACGATGAAAAATCGATATTATCGTCTTGCGATTCGGTACTCTCAGAGGATTCGGTTTTAGAATTGGCACTCGATGATCCAGAATGTTTTGCTGCACTCGAGCTTTGTTTCTTAGCTGGTGTCTTGTTCAAACTGGATTGTGCCTTACTTTGGGAGTTGGCGCTAGGTTCGGCATCGATGGAACTTTGGATCGATTGACGTTCAGAGTTAGTGATGCCGTTACTAGTCTCTGAATTGCTCGTGCTACTATCGCTTTCGGAAGTACTTGAATGTTCCTCCGAAGAAGTAGAAGCAGATGCACTAGAAGTCTGCTCCGACTGGTTATTTTGAACCTTGTCACCACGGCTTAAAGTCCAAATGCCAAGTCCAATAACAATGATAACTAAAATCGCTAAAATGGTAAAAAACGGTCCACGTTTTCTTCGCTTTTTCCTGGGGCGATTTTGATTAGAGTCGGTATTAAAGTTATAACGTTGCATCCGCGATTTGGGTTCTTGACTATTCAATTAAAAACCTCCATGTCATAAGAACGCTGCGAAACGGTAACCATTAAAATTTGTGCCGCACCACAAGTTACCTAGCCTTAAGAATACATCAATTTGGTAAAGAAATTAAGTTTTTTAGCTCTCTAATAAGAAGTAAGCGGGCTAGAATTCATGGGACACAAGGCTTACCACAAGTTATTAAATTATGGTAAGAATGCTATAATATTAATAGTTTAACACGAAAGGATGAGTTGTATGCACAATGATATTCCCCAAGTTCCATTAGCAAACGGCACGACAATTCCCCAACTTGGATTAGGCGTTTTTCAAGTAACCGATCCTAACGAGGTAAAAGATGCCATCAAATGGGCACTAGCTGCCGGGTACCGCCACATCGATACGGCAACGTACTACCAAAATGAAGAAGCTGTTGGTGAGGCCATCAAGGAAAGTGGCATTTCACGACACGATCTCTTTGTAACTTCTAAGTTATGGAATAATGTTCGGGGCTACGAAGAAACGAAGCAAGCCTTTCAAACATCGCTAGATAAACTAGGGTTGGATTATTTAAATCTTTACCTCATTCATTGGCCAGCTGACGGTTACGTTGAGAGCTGGAAAGCCCTGGAAGACTTGTATAAAGATGGCAAAATTAAAGCCATTGGTGTGTCGAATTTTGAGCAGAATCACCTTGAAAATTTGATGAGCCAAACAGAAATTAAACCAATGGTGGATCAAATTGAAACCCACCCATTCTTCCAGCAAAAGGAGCTTCACGCCTATTTGGAAAAGAATGGCATTCAGCATGAGTCGTGGAGTCCACTTGGTGGTGGACGTAATAACGCGCTTAGTCATCCACTGATTAAACGGTTGGCTGAAAATCATGACGTCACACCGGCTCAGATTATTTTGCGCTGGCACGTTCAACGGGATGAAGTGATTATTCCTAAGTCAGTTCACCAAGAACGAATTGAGCAGAATCGCGATATTTTTGCGTTTGGATTAGACGAAGATGAGATGCAATCCATCGCAGATATTGATGCTGGCAAACGAGTTGGCGCTGATCCGCAAGATAAAGAATGGCTTGCTAAATCAACGACTTACGGTGGTCCGAAAAAATAATTTTTAAAAAGACTTGACGAAGTAGGGCCAAAAGAACTATATTTATCTCAACTTAAAAATGAGAAATGCATTAACGAAGAAGAGTAATTTGCTCAGTAGATTTTAAAGAGAAGCCGGTTGGTGGAAAAGGCTAATTCGAACCGTTTATGAAGATGAGCTTCGAGCATTAAGGATAGTGAAAGCTATCATTACGGTAGGACCCGATAACGTCCGGCTTATGAGTGTGTAAGCGACAGAGACTGACGCCTGTGAAGGGTCAGTGAACTAAGGTGGTAACGCGGAGAAATCTTCGTCCTTTATTTAATATAAGGGGCGGAGATTTTTTTGTTTCCATAATTTCTTCGTTTTTCATTCAAAGGGGGTGGTTGTGATGTTACTTCGCAGCCAGATGTGGTCAGCAGCAAATCAAAATTAGTCAATATCACTATAAAACGGGGGAATCACTTTGAGTACAAAATTAGGAAATAAAAAAGGATTAATTTTTACCGGCGTCGTCATTAGTTTAATTTTAGCAGGCTGTGGAAAAGCATCGAGTAACGCCAGCAGCGAAAGCTCATCCGCAGTATCACATAAGAATCAAGCGACCAGCCAAGTCTTGAACTGGACCGCATCTACGGAACTACCAACCGTCGATTCAGTTAAGGAATACGATGTTGTGAGTCAGGAACAAATTGACTACCTTGGCGAAGGTCTTTACAAAATTGATAGCAACAATAACGCCGTTCCAGCAGTAGCAAGCGGCAATCCAGTTGCTCAAAATAAAGCCAAAACGAAGTACGTGATTAACATTAAAAAGGGACTCAAGTGGTCAAACGGTTCAAAGTTAACCGCTCAAGATTTCGTTTATGCTTGGCAACGACTCTTCAATCCTAAGACGGCTGCCCAAAACGCCAGCGTCTATTACAACATTAAAAATGCTGAACAAATCAATTTAGGTAAGAAGAAAGTTAGTTCACTTGGGGTCAAGGCTTTGTCAGACACCAAATTGGAAATCACATTAGAACGTCGAGATCCCTATTTGAAGGCAACTCTTTCATCAGAGAACTTATTCCCTGAAAATGAGGCTTTCGTCAAGAAAGCTGGCAGCAAGTACGGAACTTCGAGCAAATACGTCCTCAGTAACGGACCATTCGTTATGAAAGACTGGGACGGCTCAGGAACAACCTGGCACTACGTTAAAAACACCAAGTATCACGAAAAGAACCAAATTACTTTGAAACGAATCAATATTCAAGTGACGAAGAATACCGCTACTGGTGTTAACCAATTCCAGGCGGGTAAAGTCGATAACGCCTTACTTTCAGGCTACTACGTCAAACAATTTAAGAATGACAAACGCCTCAAGAAGGTTCTCCAACTTCGTTCAGATAACTTGGAGTTAGGAATTCACTCAAACAAGAAACTGCAAAACTTGAATTTCAGAAAAGCACTTAGCTTATCAATCAACAGAAATCAACTCGTTAACGATGTGTTAACGGACGGTTCTCGTGCAGCAACCAGCATCGTACCAAAGGGTCTGGTTAAGAGTCCTGATGGTAAAACTGATTTATCAGATGCTACCGGTAATTTAGTGAAGTACAATCCGACTGAAGCCAAGAAACTGTGGGCAAAGGCTCAGAAGGAATTAGGTACTAAGAAGATTAGTTTGGATCTTTACGTTGATGATTCATCAGACGGTAAGAACGTCGGTGAGTACGTCCAAGGCAAGGTTCAAAACACATTGAAGGGTGTTACCCTTAACATCAAACAAGTACCAGCTAAGAGCCGATTCCAGAAGCTCATGAGCTACAAGTTTGATACAGCATTGGGTGGCTGGTCAGGGAACTTTGATCCATACACCTTCTTGCAACAATTCCAAACTGGATTTGAACATAATCATGGTAAGTTCAGCAACAAACAGTATGACAACTTATTGGATAAGATTAATGGATCAGATTTGGACAACTTAAATACCCGTTGGCAAGATTTGATCAAGTCTCAAAAGGTCTTGATTGATCAACAAGCCACCATTCCTTTGTATCAACCAGCAAGCACCTACTTGATTAGTTCTAAGTTAAAGGGTGTTGTGACACATAACTTGGGCACACCATTGGATGTAACGAGAGCTTATCTCGTTAAATAACTAGTTTCTTGGTCTTGCTCAGATTTCATAAAGGCTTTAATAGGCCTTGTTCAGCCTTCCTAACGGAACGCCCTGCAGAATCTTTGAGCCAAAAAGCGGTCTCAAAGTATTCTGGTTACAAGGACCAATAAATTGGTCTTGAAACTTTCAGGGCTGGTTAGGAGCTGAACAGCGGCTCGCTTGGCACATCAATCGTCAATATACGAAAAAGCTCGTCATGATTTTACTCATGGCGAGCTTTTTTGATTTACAGAAATAAAATGGTCAACTTAATTGCGGTGTAAGCTCATACTCAATAGATCAATCACACCAACTGATGAGCTTGGGAAGGCGAAAATTTGCTTGCCTAAGTCATTTGCGGACATGTGTTGGTTGATGATCATCACAAGAATATTAATTAAGTCAGGCGCATAATTCCCACTAATTTCGGCACCGACAAGGTAGTTTTCCTTGTCAAAAATTAGTTCCAAATCAGCATCAAGTTCGTTCTTATATTGGAAGGCCAATCGTTTGCCATAAGGAACGGCTTGTACGTGATATTTTTCAGGATTTTCATTAGCTTCAGCAACGGTAACCCCTGCCTGGGCGAGGCGTGGCATCGTGAAGACAACAGAAGGGATGACGGGATAGTCAATTGCTGCGCCATTAATTCCCAAAATTTGACCAGCAATATAGTTTGATTCAAAAGTAGCGGTAGGAGTTAAACGCGCAATGTTTTTATCAATCACGTCACCACTGGCGTAAATTGAGTCAATGGTTGTTTGGAGGTGGTCATTGACGACGATACCACGTTTGTTAAAGTCGATACCAACTGTTTCTAAGCCGAGATTTTCGACGTTAGGAATTCTGCCGGTTGCGCCAAGCACGTAATCCGTCTTGATTTCAGTACCAGCTGTCGTCTTTGCAGTAAAGGTGTCATCGTCATTTTTTGAAACGGAAGCAAGTCCTTCATTGAATAAGAAGTTAACACCAGCTGATTCAAGCTTTTTGACCAACTGCTGAACGTGTTCTTGGTTGAAGGCACCGAGGGCTCGATCGCCAAATTCAACAACGGTAACGGCTGAGCCTAACATGGCTGCCATTGAGGCAAATTCAAGAGAAATAATACCAGCACCGACAAAAGTAAGGTGGTTTGGCATTTCTTCAAGGTCAAGGAATTCACGGCTGTCGTGAATGAAGTCACTGCCGTCAACGGGAAGGCTTGCTGGACGCTGACCAGTACCAAGCACGATGTTAGTGGCCGTATAACGTTGATCGGCGACCTGTACCGTATGACCGTCTAGAAGTGATCCGTGGCCCATTAGGATATCAATGCCCATTTGTTTGAAGAGCATGCCCATTTGGACGGAAAGGGGGTCGATAACTTGGTGCTTGTACGCCATCATCTGCGACCAGTTGATTTTTGTGTTGACCTCGACGCCGAGTTTGTCGTATTGATGAAGCTGATCGACCAATTCAAATGGCCCATCAAGTAAAATTTTGGCGTCACAACCATAATTTGTGCAAGTTCCAGCTAAGGTATCTTCCTCAACGATAGCAACCGATTTTCCAGCTTGTTTCAAGGTGACAGCGGCGTGCCAGTTTGCGTGACCACTACCGATAAAAATAACGTCATAATCCATAATCAAAAACCTCCAGTTTATTTAGTCGTGCACGATTAATTCGTTAAAATGAATGGGACGCTATTCGGCACGTCCCAAATTTTGCTCAAACGCGTCAATAATTTCTTTATTGAGTGAAAGAGCGGTTTTGTATTGTTCCTCCGTCAAATGATAAGCCGCAATGCACTTGGCCAGGGCAGTTTCGACTGGCTTTTCATTGTTTTTTCCCTGTTCAGTGAGGGAGACAATCAATTGGCGACGGTCTGAATCAGGTCGAGTTCGAACTAACCAGCCGTTATTTTCGAGTCGCTTCAAGAGGGGCGTGAGGGTATTGCTGTTGAGCTTAAGCTCCTCACCCAGCGCGTGTAGCGTGAGCTGATCATGTTCCCAGAGTGCTAGTAGAACTAAATACTGGGAATAGGTCAGCCCAAATGGCTCTAAGGCTTGTTGATAGAATTTGTTAAAAAGTCGGTTCATGTTGTAAACCGAAAAACAAAGTAAATTTGTTAATTGAATGCTTTGCTCCATAGTTGGTGCTCCTTTTAATCAGTCGTGTACGATTGAATACATCATAAGCCATTTCGGTTTATTTTACAAGTTAAAGTGACCTTACGTTGAGCATTCAATTCGTTTGCTCAGCGACTTTAAACGCTAATTCAAAAAGATTAATCAAATAAACTTGAATGTGACCCAGTATCAATAAATTTGACGAAATCGGCATCAAACTTATAAATGAGAAGCCAGTCTGGTTTAATATGGCATTCTCGTTCAGGCTTTCTATTTATTAAAGGATGATCGTTATAACGAGCTGGTAAAGGGATGTCTCTGATTAGCAGCTCATAAACAAGATCAAAATCAGCAATGTTGTATTGACCACTTTTGATTATTTTTTTTAGATGTTTTTTGAATTCATGCTGGAAAGCGACTTTAAACTTAATTTCATTCATGCAACCACTTCAGGCCTTCCGCGGCAGAAGTAAATTCTTTGTAGTCGTGGCTATTAATGGCGGCCGTTAATTGATTGCTCGGTTGTGAGACTTCAAACGGAATACCTCCTGCCTCAATGGTCTTTTTTGCAAAGATTTTGAACGCCTGGGCCGGGGTTAAACCTAATTGGTTCAAGATAGTTTCAAACTTATTTTTCTCAGTTTCATCCATACGAAAATGTATTTGTGTACTCATTAGTCATCACCTCGTCCAAATGGTACCATTTGGTACCGGATGAATCAACGATTGAGCACGACTCCTTTCTACCTGATTATTAGTAAATACGAAAAAAAGTTCCGCCGCCAACTTCGCGACAGAACTTTTATTTTGAGAATTAGAACTTTGCATCACCTAATGCGTGTTGCGCAGCTAAATTTAACAAACTCCACTGGCGGTCAAAGCCAGGCTGGAAGAAGAAATCAGCTTCGGCTAGATCTTCAAGTTTCATTTGATTTTGAATTGCTAAGGCGAGAACGTTACCTTGAGCGGAAATGTCGTAGGTTGAGAGAACGGCACCCCCTAAGATAATGTGGGTTTGTGGGTCAAAGACCAACGATACGTAAACGGCAGGGTTGTTCTTATCCTGAGGAACGTAGCTAGGACGCAACGTATCCTGATAGAATGAGGTGGCAACTTTGACATTCGCCTTCGCAGCGGTCGTTGAGTTTAAACCACTTGAAGCAAAATGGTAGTCGAAGACGCTCAGTGCTGATGAGCCGACTAATCCATTAAATGGAACGGCTGGTTTCTTTTCAAATAGGTGCTTTGTGACATAACGGGCTTCACGACGCGCAACCGTCGCAAGGGCGATTGGCATTTTCTGTTGAGCGGGGATGGAGTAGGCGAGGGTTGCATCGCCTACCGCATAGACGTCGGGAAAATTGGTTCGCAGATACTCATCCGTGTTGATGAAGCCACGGCTATCTAGTTCAACAATGCCGTCGAGCCATTTAGTGTTGGGTTTAACGCCAGCCGCTTGAATGACGACATCGCTATCAAAGAATCCTTTATCGGTTTTAACGGCTGACACTGTACCGTTTCCTTCATAAGCGTCAATTTTGGCGCCGAGAACTAATTTTACACCCTTATCTTCCAGGTGTTTTTGCAAGATATCAGTCATATCCGCATCCAAATAAGTGCCAAGTGGGCGATCAATCATATCGATTAAGGTGACATTTTTGCCGGCTTTGACACTTGCTTCAGCTGCCTCAATCCCGATGTAGCCAGCGCCAATCACCGTGATGTTTTTAACGGCAGAATCTTCTAACTTGGCTTTTATTTTGGTTGCCCAATCAAGGCCTCTCATCAAATAGACGTTTTCGAGATTGTTGCCAGGAACCGGAAGATTATTTGGCACAACACCGGAACTTAAAATCAATTTGTCATAGTCATAATCGGACTTGTCACCGGACTTAACGTCCTGAACGGTGACGGTTTTTTTATCTGCATTAATTTTGGTAACTTCGTGATTGTTTAAAACATGAACGCCTTGATCCGTAAATAGCTTGGGTTCAAAGTTGCGCACGTCAGATACGTTCGTGACGCTATTTTCTAAATAGAGTTCCATTCCACAAGACATGAACGAAACAAAGTCGCCGGCCTCGAACATGGTGATATCAAGATTATCGTATCGATTCAATAGTTCCAAAATGGCCTGATGACCACCGTGAGAAGCACCTACTACAACTACTTTTGTCTTTGTCATGAATAAAAACCTCCAATAATAGATTTGAGTCATCAATCAAGTTCTATTTTAGAATTATTCTAAACAACTGTCAAAGAAAAGTGTTATTAATTTAAGAATGACAGCAAATGGCCAATCGTGTCGCTCTCCACAAGGATCATGAGCCCCAGTCCAATGTAGATAATGGCCATCAGCCAGTTGCCAAACCGGTCCAAAAATCGGCAAACGAGTTGATTTTGGGCAAATTTTTCGCCGAGGAAAACCAAGAAGTAGATACAAATGATAAAGACGATGATTGTCGTGACGAGTTGCCAGCCGGTTAGGGAGACAAAATAGGGCACAAATAGACCGATATTATCCGAGCCACAGGATGCCACCGTAATTAAAGCGACGGTCCCAATTAAATTTTTGTTTTGACGGTTCTCAATTTTTTCATTTGCCTCAGCCGTTTCATCATCATCACCAAAGATGGCTTTCAATCCAAAAGCAATGGGAATGAAGCCAAGTAGTCCCAAGAGCCATTTCGCTGGGACGTAGTGAAGGACAAATGCAAAAACGAGACTAATCGAGATCAGCGTTAACGATCCAATGAATTGGCCAATGTAAATTTGGCGTTGGCTGGCTTTTGACTTATATTTTGAAAAGAGCAGCATTAAAATAACCAGGAGATCGATTGCGGTTGAGGCATAGAGCACGATGTCGGTTACAATCAGTTTAAACATGATTAGTCAAACCTCGGAATTTGATGTTCCTTAGCCTGCTTTTCTAACTGTGGTAACAGAGCGTTTAAGACTTTGAACGAGACCTGCACGATGGGACTAAATAAATTGGGCTTGTCGGGATTGGGAACATCATCCGACTTCTTGATGTCCGGAACCATTTCTCGTAAATCTTCTTCGGTTAAATGGAGTTGTTTTGCGTAGTAAACGACCGCGTCATAATTAGTATTTTTATAGTAGAAATAAACCATAAATAAGGCAACTGCTAGGTACCAGAATAGCGTCCAAGCGAGGCCAATATTGCTGGGGGCGACTAAGCCAGAAGCAGTAACAGCAATCGCAAAGATGATGTAAATGATAATTGAGATGGTGAGCCATTTCGTTTTATTTTTCAAAAAAATCATTCCTTAGGTTTTAATATGCTAATTATGCCACAGTTTGAAAGGGAGAAGTGTGCAAAAAAATAAAACTTCTGTATAATAGAGACATTGAAAATTGATGGCCCTAATGAATGAGAGGTTTATTTTGAAGATTAGTGTGGAAACGATTCAACCGGAACATTACGAACCAGCCAAGCAAGTTGTGAAGGATGCTTTCAGCGGGATTAAGTTTACGGATGGTGACGAGCATAACTTAATCGGCAGACTAAGGCAGCTCGATGATTACCAATCTAATTTTGAAGTCGTTGCGTTAAATGAAAACAGTGAAGTAGTTGGCCACGGCATGCTGACGCAAGTTGAAGTGAGAATGAATGGCCACAAGGAAACTATCTTGGCGTTAGCACCATTGGCTGTTCATCCCGACTATCAAGGCCAGCTAATCGGTTCGCAAATTATTGAGGAGCTTGAAGCGAGAGCAACCATTCAACGTTTTCCAGCCATCAGTATCTTAGGCGATCCAACCTTTTACAGTCGGTTCGGTTACGTTGCTGCTGATAATTTCAATATTTTATCAACGTTACCAGTGGAGTTGGTCAATAACATGATTAAACCACTTTGGGACGGTTCATTAGCCAAGGTTTCAGGGAAAATTTATTACCCAAATGCATTTTTTCATTAGAATTCTTATTGACTTCTCATTTTTGAAATGCTAAGCTAGGAAACAATTAAATAAGTGAACGAATAAAACCATTTCAAGTAGCGCATTATCTGGGAGTCAGAAAGTCGGTGGTTGCTGCGAACCGATCAGGATAATGTCGACGAAATACCGTGGTGAGTTTCTTAATTGAACGGATAATAACTAGAGCCGTTACCATCTAGTGAGTGAAGGGCGCAGTGTACACTGTTCTCTTAAGCTGGGTGGTACCACGGTTTCTAATCGTCCCTGTTGCATTAATTTGCGGCGGGGGCGATTTTTTGTATCACAATGCGCGAGTAATTGGCTTAGGCACAGGATATAGAGTTGAGTAGCTCGACAACGAACAGCACAATGCACTACCATACGACACAGGGGAGGCAATATCATGATTCAAACTAGCGGAGGCAAGCCCCGATATTAGGGCTTTATAAATGAAAAATAAGCGTACATAAAAAATGAATTTAAAAAATAGGAGAGATTACAATGGATATTGAAAAATCAAACAAACAGCCACACGTTAGCTTTGGCGAAGCGTTAACAATTTTACTGATTATGTTAGTCATTATGGGAGTTGGGGTCATCAAATTTGGTCTCATGCCACAAACCCCCGTTATGGTCGTTATTGCACTCATTATTTTATGGTCACGGATTCGCGGATTTTCTTGGACTCAAATGCACGAAGGCATCACGGAAGGAATCACCAACGGAATTATTCCAATCTTCATTTTCATTTTAATTGGGGCCTTAATCAGTAGCTGGATTGCAGCCGGCATTATTCCATCAATGATGGTTCTTGGATTCCACATGATCAGTGCCCGCTGGTTTGTCCCATCCGTCTTTCTCGTTTGTGCCATTATCGGAACGTCAATCGGAAGTGCCTTCACCATTATTTCAACAATTGGAATCGCACTATTCGGTATGGGAACAACCATGGGAATCAACCCTGCGCTAGTTGCTGGGGCAATTATCTCTGGTGCAATATTTGGTGATAAAACATCGCCACTTTCAGATTCAACTAACTTGGCTTCAGCCATTGCCGGTTCAGATTTATTTGAACATATTAAAAACTTGATGTGGTCAACAATTCCTTCATTCTTGATTTCATTGATCTTGTACGCCGTTATTGGCACCCCTAAGAATTCGGGCGCTAGTTTAGGCAAAATTGATCAAACGCTTTCCGTTTTAGCCGCTCATTTCACGATTTCATGGTGGGCAGCCCTACCAATCGTCTTGATGTTTGTTTGCGCATTTCTCAAAATTCCAGCTATTGCGACTTTGTTCTTAAACATCGTCGTAGCGGTTGCCATGATTTTCATTGAGAATCCAAACACGCAACTTAAAGCCTTAGCAAGTATTCTAGAAAACGGGTTTGTTTCTAAAACGGGGAACGCTTCAGTTGACGCCTTGCTGAGTCGTGGCGGAATTAGTTCCATGATGGGCACCGTCTCACTTATCATTTTGACCTTGTCACTTGGTGGCCTACTCATGAAGTTTGGTTTAATTCAAACCGCAATGCAGCCACTCGTTGACCGATTACACAGCAACGGGGCACTTGTGACCGCTGGAATCCTTGGTGGAATTGGGGTTAACATCTTCGTTGGTGAGCAGTACCTATCAGCCATCCTACCTGGTAAAGCTTTCAAGAAGGCGTTTAATGATCACGGTTTGGACAATTTAGCCTTAAGTCGGGTTCTTGAAGATGGGGGAACGGTTATTAACTACTTAATCCCTTGGGGTGTTGCTGGGGCCTTTGCCGCAAACGCTTTGGGTGTCCCTGTTCTGGACTTCCTCCCATTTTGTTTCTTCAGTCTCCTATCACCAATTTTCTCAATCATCAGTGGATTCACTGGAATTGGGTTAAAGAAAATTGATAAAAATGCGCCAGCAGTTGCAGAAACTGCCAATTAAATAGCTTCCTTCAAACGCCGTCAACGTTAATGTTGGCGGTTTTTTGTTTGCCAAACGAAAAATGGTTGTCATTTAAAAGAAAGTGGTTATAATATAAGTGAGTGCTCACTCACTTGTTGGAGGCGACAATTTTGAATACAATATTAGTTAAAGACTTACAACAGGGATATGGCAAAACAATTGTATTAAAGGACATCAATTTAACTGTTAGTGCCGGTGAAATTTTAGCATTGATTGGACCAAGTGGTTCAGGTAAGACGACCTTGGTGAACACGATTATGGGGATGTTAAAGCCCCATCAAGGGGAAGTCACTGTGTTGAATCAATCCATGCCGAATCGAAAGCTATTGGCAAAAATTGGGTTCATGGCTCAGACGGATGCGCTTTATGATACGCTGACTGCTAGAGAAAACTTGACATTCTTCGGACAGATGATGGGCGTTAAGCGCGATGATTTGAAGAAACAGATTAAGTACGCAACCGATATCGTTAACTTGGGTCCTCATTTGAACAAGTACGTTGGTAGTTATTCTGGTGGGATGAAGCGGCGACTATCGTTAGCTATTTCACTCATTTCGGATCCTGAACTTTTAATTTTGGATGAACCAACTGTCGGAATTGACCCAGAGCTACGCCAACAAATTTGGACTGAACTTCATAAAACGGCCAAGGCGGGCAAGACAATCTTACTGACGACCCACGTAATGGAGGATGCAGAACAGGCGGATCAGATTATGATGATTCGGCGGGGCGAAGCGATTGCGCAGGGAACCCCGGATTCGCTCATTTCAGAATTTGGCGTTTCATCGGTAGAAGAAGCATTTTTAAAGGCGGGGAGGCAGCAAGATGAGAATCTCAGCAATGATTAGACGGGTGTTAAAGGAAATGATCCGGGATAAGCGAACGCTGGCGCTCATGATGATTGCACCGCTGTTTATCCTCACTCTGGTTTACTTTTTGTTTCAGTCAAATAATAATCAAACCGCGACACTTGGCGTTCGCAACGTTGACTCATCACTGGTCAAAGCGGTGAAAAACGATAATCTCAAAGTTCGTCAGATTACCTCTGATAAATCTGCCAAATCCATTATTCGGGATAAGGATTACGCTGGTGTTTTAACGCAAAAGGATCAGAAGCTAACATTGACCCTACAAAATAGCGATCAAACCAAAAGTGGACTATTAAAGAAAAGCCTACAACAAGCTCAGGTTAAACTGAAAATGCAGGCTGCGGCAAGTGGTCTAAAGGCGCAGAAGGAAGTAATCGCGGCACAAGCGAAAGCACTGAAGGCCATTCAGGAAACGATGGGTGCCGGAGCGCAAAATAGTGGTGTTAAGGCGCCAGCTAGTTTGAAGGCTGCTAAAGCATCCGCGTATAGCGTCAACACCCATTATCTATACGGCAGCAGTGATTCAACCTTTTTTGACACAATTTTGCCGATTATGATTGGTTTTGTGGTGTTCTTCTTCGTTTTCTTAATTTCGGGAATTGCGCTATTAAAAGAACGAACGACAGGAACTTTGAACCGGTTACTGGCAACGCCTATCAAACGGGGCGAAATCATCGCTGGCTACCTATCAGGCTATGGCATCTTTGCGTTTATTCAAACGGTGGTCATCGTCCTTTACACGATGTATGTCTTCAAAATTCAGATTTTGGGCAGCGTTTGGTACGTCATTTTGATTAACATTCTATTGGCGTTCGTGGCGCTTGCGTTGGGGCTGCTCATTTCAACGTTTGCGGCTTCAGAATTTCAAATGGTCCAATTTATTCCAATTGTGGTGATTCCACAGATTTTCTTCTCCGGAATTGTCCCGTTGGATCAAATGGCAAGTTGGTTGCGGCCGATTGCCCACATCATGCCGCTATACTATGGCGCGCAATCGATGAGCGACGTCATTACCAAGGGCGCAGGATTTTTCGATATTTGGGGAGATTTGTTGGTCTTGGTAGGCTTTGCAGCACTATTTTTAATTTTAAATTTATTGACGATGCGCAAGTACCGTCAAGTTTAGAGGGATGACTAATGGCAATTAATAACGTAGAGGCACTCTTTGCCGAAACCTTGAACGAAACGGATTTAACTGGGAAACAAAAGGATGTTTTACGCGCAAGTTTATCCTTATTTTCTGAAAAAGGGTTTTCCCAAACGAGCACACCAGACATCGCGCGATTGGCTGGTGTATCAGAAGGAACGGTTTATAAGCAGTTTAAAACGAAGGAGGGTATTTTGCGGGCCATTTTAGCGCCAGTCGTTCAAAATGTCTTTCCAAAAGCAGCGGATGAATTTGCGACGGACGTTTTGGAAGTGTCTTACCCAAGTTTGGAAACATTTTTAACGTCATTAGTTGAAAACCGGCTTAACTTTATCGTTGATAACCAGAAACAATTACGGGTTCTCCTTCAGGAAGTTTTGTTTAATGAAGGACTTGTTCAGCAGATTCGAACTGCTTTTATGGAACGGGTATACGGCCCAATAGATTCGGCGTTAAGCCACTATCGTGATAACGGCGAAATTGTTAACTGGCAAACGGGACGAATGATTCGCTACGTTGTGAGTACGGTAGTGAGTTACGGCATTCAAATTATTATGATGCCTGAGTTTACGGTTGATACAAAGGCGTCAACGAAGGAAATCGTTGAGTTCTTGATGAGGGGACTGAAGGTATAAAAATAGTCACCACTCTTTTTTGAGTGGTGACTATTTTTTGATTAAATGGAAGACTAATCTTCCATCATCGAATTCTTCAAAATGACATAATCCACCGTTCGGATATCAGAGAGCTTACGGCCACCTGCATACGAAATGGAAGACTGTAAATCTTCTTGCATTTCATTCAAAGTATCGCTAATTTCACCACGATAGGGAACCAGCATTTGCTTACCTTCAACGTTACGGTAGGCACCTTTTTGCGTTTCAGAAGCGGAACCCCAATACTGCTTGTAGGCTTTGCCATCAATTTTGATCAATTGACCAGGTGATTCCTGGTGACCGGCTAACATTGAGCCAATCATGACCATTGAAGCGCCAAATCGGATGGATTTGGCAATGTCGCCGTTGTAACGAAGACCACCGTCAGCAATGATTGGCTTGGTGGCAGCTTTGCTACATAGACGTAGCGCAGCTAGTTGCCAACCGCCAGTTCCAAAGCCAGTTTTCAGCTTCGTGATGCAGGCTTTACCAGGGCCAATCCCGACTTTAGTGGCGTCGGCACCGGCGTTTTCCAAGTCGCGGACGGCTTCAGGAGTTCCAACGTTTCCAGCAATGACGAAACTGTCAGGAAGTTCCTGTTTGATGAGCTGAATCATGTTGATAACGGAAACCGCATGACCATGAGCAATATCAATCGTGATGTATTCCGGCACATCGTTAGCAGCTGCGAGTTCCTTAATGAACTCAACTTCACCAGCCTTAACACCGACACTGATTGAAGCAAATAGGTCTTGTTCGTGCATCTTTTTGACAAACTCGTGACGTAATTCTGGATTGAAGCGGTGCATGACGTAGAAATAGTCGTTTTGAGCTAACCAAACGGCAAGTGGTTCGTTAATCACCGTTTCCATGTTTGCGGGAACGACAGGAATTTTAAAGGTTCTGGGACCAAATTTGATCTCAGTATTGGCGTCGCGCCGGCTTTCCAGCAGTCCCTTGTTAGGGATTAATTGAATATCATCATAATCAAATACGTTCATTGGATTCATTGGCATATTGCCTCCGTTACTTCTTTATAGTTCGCTCTTAGTCCAAACGTCCTTTACGACGTTGGTCTGGTTACGATCGGGTCCGACTGAGAATGTGGCAATCTTAGCGCCAACCAATTCTGACAAACGCATCAGGTAAAGGCGGGCATTGATTGGTAAATCGGCCAACGATTTGGCGCCGGTAATGTCTTCGTCCCAGCCAGGAAGGGTTTCGTAAACAGGTGTTGCATTATTTAAATCAGTTAAGCTTGCGGGATAATTTTCAATAGTTTTGCCATTAAGTTCGTAGCTGGTCGCAACTTTTAGCTCTTTGATGCCGGTTAAAACGTCTAAACAGTTGACTGACAGGTAAGTGAGACCAGAGGCACGAACGGCATGGCGCATCACAACACTGTCAAACCAGCCAATTCGGCGGGGACGATGAGTGACCGTTCCATATTCATGGGCAGTTTCCCGAATAAAGTCCCCAGTTTCATCAAATAGTTCCGTTGGGAAAGGACCGTCACCCACTCGTGATGTGTAGGCCTTGCAGACGCCAACGACTTCGTTAATCTTTGTTGGACCAACGCCGGTTCCAGTAGTCGCACCACCGGCAACGGGATTGGAAGAGGTAACGAATGGATAAGTTCCGTGATCCAAATCAAGCATGATTCCTTGTGCACCTTCGAATAGAACGTGTTGTCCCTTGTCGAGCGCATCATTGATGATGACTGATGTATCAGCAACGTATTGCTTAATTTGCTGGCCATAGGCGTAGGTTTCTTCAAACATTTTGTCGAAATCCATTGGCTCATGGTCGTAAAGCTTCGTAATCATTTTATTTTTAAGTTCGAGATTTTGACGAAGCTTGGTTTCAAAGACGTCCTTTTCAAGAAGGTCCGCCACGCGAATCCCAATTCGTTCGGCCTTATCCATGTAGGCAGGACCGATCCCGTTTTTAGTTGTGCCAATTTTATTTGCTTTTGTTTTTTCCTGTAACTCATCAATTAAAACATGGTAGGGCAATAAAACTTGTGCCCGATCCGAAATTCGGAGGTTATCGGTAGAAACGCCTTTGTCGTGAAGCCCCTTTAGTTCAGTGACTAAAGCTTCCGGATTTAAGACGACTCCGTTACCGATGACGCTGAGTTTATCGGAGAAGAAAATTCCAGATGGAATCAACTGAAGCTTAAAAGTTTCACCATTAAAGACGATGGTGTGACCGGCATTGTTGCCACCCGCATAACGAGCAACCACATCCGCTTTCTGACTGAGAAAATCGGTAATTTTACCTTTTCCCTCGTCACCCCATTGACTACCAACAACTACAACTGAAGACATATAAACACCTCATCGGATAGATTAGTTGATAAACACGAACAATCAACAAGGTATATGTTACCAAGTTCGGAAAAATAAGTCAAGCGCTCGACCGATTCTCTTTAAATAAGAGACAATTTACGTACTACCTCTATGTATAACTGGCTAGATATGATAAACTATTGAAAGTGTGCTTAAACCAATAAAACACGAACGAAGTGGGGGATTTGTATGTTAGAACGTTATACACGACCGGAAATGGGTCATATTTGGTCCAAACAAAACCAATACCAAACCTGGCTCCAAGTTGAAATTGCAATTGACGAAGCTTGGGCAAAATTGGGAGAAATTCCCGAAGCTGATGTTGCTAAGATTCGCGAAAACGCGAAAGTTGATGCCAAACGAGTGGATGAAATTGAAGCCGTGACGCATCATGATGTCGTCGCCTTCACGCGCGCCGTTTCTGAATCATTAGGTGATGAACGAAAGTGGGTCCATTACGGTGTCACAAGTACCGACGTGGTAGATACCGCGCAGGGAGTTCGTTTGAAACAGGCAAACGAAATTCTCCGTGCAGACCTGAATCATTTTATAGAAGTTATTGCCAAACAGGCCCGTCAATATAAAGACACGGTCATGATTGGTCGAACGCATGGTGTCCAGGCCGAACCAACAACCTTTGGCCTCAAACTGGCGCGTTGGTATTCCGAAATGAAGCGTAATATAACGCGCTTCAATTTGGTGGCTGACGAAGTGGAATCTGGTAAAATTAGCGGCGCCGTTGGAACCTTTGCCAACGTGCCACCGTACGTTGAAGAATATACGTGTGAACGATTGGGAATTCGGGCCCAGGAGATTACGAGTCAAGTTCTGCCACGGGATTTAATTGCCAATTACATTGCAACCTTGGCGTTGATCGCCACGAGCATTGAATCATTTGCGACTGAAATAAGAAGTTTACAGCGTTCTGAAATTCACGAAGTTGAGGAACATTTTAGCAAGGGTCAAAAGGGATCATCAGCCATGCCGCATAAACGGAATCCAATTGGTTCCGAAAATATGACGGGTTTGGCACGGGTGATTCGGGGCCACGTTCAAACCGCCTACGAAGACGTGACGCTTTGGCACGAACGAGATATTTCTCATTCATCAGCGGAACGAATTATTTTGCCGGATACGACAATTTTGCTGGATTACATGTTGCACCGATTTAGCAATATTCTAGAAAACCTGACCGTCTTTCCAAAACGAATGCTGAAAAATATGGACCTAACGTATGGCCTGATTTACAGTCAGCGTGTGCTGTTGAAGTTAATTGATACTGGCTTATCACGCGAAACGGCGTACGACTTGGTTCAGCCCTTGACCGCAAAGTCGTGGGATGAGGAGCTACAATTCAAACCGCTAGTCGAGGCAGATCCGGTCATTCAGCAGCATTTGAATCAGGCTGAAATCGATGATGCCTTTGATTACCACTACCATTTGAAACGTATCGATGAAATATTTGAACGAGTAGGTTTAACGAAATAGGACAAAAGAAAAACCGTCAACATCCAGGGGAGTAGATGTTGGCGGTTTTTTCGAGGAGTGCATTATGTTTTGGGGGAAACATAATTATGAAACATAATATCCGCTATAGGGGGATAACGAATATATTTAAGGGGAGGGTAAACATGATTGAAAACAATCGTGCTTACGAAGCATCAATCTAGCAGGGGAACTAAATTGATGTTGTATAAGGGAAGCAAAGGATTATTTCTTTGCTATGATATAAATATAACTGATAAATGTGGCGCAATTGTGATGAAAAATAGTTACTTTTGTGAAGTTGAAGTAAAGCGAAAGTAAAAGCTGGTAATGAAGATGCCAAATTTAAGGTTGGTTTAATCAAACAGTTGTCAAAAAAGGAGCTCAGACAAAAATTTTGCCTGGGCTCTTCCTATTTGTCTATTAATTTTTCTAATCGGGCTCCGAAAACCTACCGCAGATACGTCTTCAAAAATTCAGTCACCCGATGTTGATAGCGTTCTGGCGACTTCCAGAAGCTCTCCGCATGCGACGCACCCTTCACAATCCAAAGTTGCTTGGGAGCCTTCGTTGCCTCATAGTTCTCATACGCCATTTCAACTGGGACATAAATATCTTGGGCACCATGAATGAACAGAATGGGTAGCTTATTCTTTTCAAGCTGCTCTTTTGACGAAACATCGCCCAAATAGTAGCCGAGTCGAGTCCGGTTAATCGTGCTTACCAACGGCTCAAACGGATACTTAGGCAGGTGAAACTGCTCCTTTAACAGGTAAACAAGTTCCTCCTCAATGCTGGAATAGCCACAATCGGCAATAATCGCCTTGACCTGCTTGGGTAAGTTTTCGCCCGATAGCATTTCCATCGTGGCCCCGCCCATGCTGACACCAAATAGGAGCACCTTGGCAGATTCGCCATCCCGTTTGATCACCGAGTTAATCCAGTTGATGTAATCCAACCGATCGAGCCAGCCAAAGCTGATGTATTTACCGGCGCTATCGCCATGGGCCCGGTCATCCGGCAACAGGACGTTGAATCCCATGTCGTAGTACATTTTGGCAAAGTTGGCCATGGTTTCCCGATTCCCTTTGTATCCATGGGAAATGATGACCGTCTTCAAGGACTTTTTGGCAGCGGGGATGTAGGTTGCGACCATCCGGTTACTGGAATCCATTTCGTGCAGGTACCAAGTTTCTGATGGAATCTGATTGTACCATTTGACGTAAGCGTAGTATTGGTCTGCGTATTTTTGCTTGTCGGCAGAAGTTTCGGGAACGTAGTCGACCCGTTTGAATGCGTAGTTAAAGAGTCGGTGGCTAAAAGCGAGCGCACCGATTGATGCTAAAGCAAGTGGTGCAGTTAATTTTAAGAAACGGTGAGTCATTTAATCATCTCAATCTAAGTATAGTTTTTTCAATTCGTTGATTTCGTTGTCGTGTAACTTCAAGACGCTGTGCAAATAGTTCGTCATTCCGCCATAATCCTTGTCGATAATGCCGGTTGCCTTGTTATAGTAGTCATCTGAAACGGTAAAGAGGGCGTGCATGGATTCCATAAAGTTATCGTTCATGCCCATGTTGCGAGATTTTGTCAAAATGGATTCCACCAAATCGGCAGCTGCTTCGTTCGTATAAAGGTAGTCATTTCTAATTTGCGCCTGTTCGACACCAAGGGCATTGAGGAGGAAAACGGCGCCCATCCCAGTTCGATCCTTGCCGGCCGTACAATGGAAAAGCAATGATTTATTCTCATCGCCGTTGTCCAAGAGCATATCAAAAAACTCACGGTATGATTGCTGCGCTTCGTTACTGATGACCATCATTTTGTAGGCCTCAAGCATTTGATTTTTACCGGTATTGGCATCTCCAGAGAGCATTGCTTTCCGTTCTTCAGGTGACTGCGTACTGTCCGTCATATCTTCCGCAAACACTGGTAAACTTGTATAGGTCGCTCCGGTGGGAAGCCGATCCGGTTCGGATTTGATTTCTGCTTTTGATCGAAAATCCACGTCGTAGCGCACGTTGTAGGCATCCAACTGTGATAAATCAGAGGAATCTAATTCTGCGAGCTTACCAGTTCGTAAAATCCGGTGCCACTTGACTGTCTTACCATCGGTCGTCTTGTAACCCCCGAGATCACGGAAGTTATAGCCACCATTCATGTTGAGTAACCGCTGATTCGTCATTAAATTTACCTCACTTTTTTAGATGCTTAGTTATTAGAATTTTAACACAAACCTTTGAATAGGTGGCTGGTCGTTCTCGGGTTATAATGAAGAGTGTGAGCTTCAGCGGTTACTTTTGAGTATTAACGAAACCTATCTGGAGCGGAACTTGTTTCGCGTGATAGGGACGTTAGACGGAAAAAGTAGGTGAAGCAAGCACGTTTAGAAGCGTGTGAAAACAAACGGTTATTTTAAATTTGGAGGTGTCCGCATGAGCATTCGCGGCAATTGGCTACTTTACAAAACGAAACGAGAACCTATGAAACGCGGTGTCGCCAAAAGTTTCCAGAGTCCTAATCGACGGGAAGATGAATTGGCGCCCGCTAAATTTGATGGCGACTTAATCGTTAAGGAAGAACCAGTTGAAACGGGGCGTCTAGTGACCGTTTCAACTAAAACACCGACAACGGCGCACCTCATTTTTCTCCACGGCGGCGCCTTTACCGTTCGGGGAACTGAAAGTCATCGCCAACTGATTGAATTAATTGTCAAACAAACCAATGCTAAGGTGACCTACTTTGATTTTCCACTGGCACCGGAACATACGGCCCAAGAAACGGTCGCGTTCACGTTTGATGCTTATTTGAAATTAATTGTGGAGAATCCGGCCGACCGGTTCGTGTTGTGGGGTGATTCTGCTGGCGCCGGATTGGCACTCGTTTTACTGGCAAAATTACGCGATCAACAGGAGGTATTACCATCTACCACCTTACTCATTTCGCCGTGGGTCGATCTGCAAATGGCTAATCCAGAATTAGATGGATTAGCCCCACACGACCCTGAATTACCGATTGACGCGTTACGAAAGAGTGCCCAGCAATATGCGGGTCATTTAGCATTGACTGATCCAACTGTCAGCCCACTCTATGCGGATTTAACGAACTTAGGACCCATTGATATTTACTATGGCGACACGGAGTTACTAGTTCCGGACACAAAAAAACTGATTGATAAGATGCATCAATCAGCCGGAACAACGGTGCGAAGCTATGAACTTAAGAACATGATGCACGATTACGTTTTATGGACAAAATTGCCCGAAACCAAACGAACCTTGGCCAAATTAAGAAGCTTACTTGTCGATTAACCGAAATTAATGTGGTGTTTCAGCTTTGGAAAGACGTGAACGTCCGACCACTGCATCACCACACCCTGAGTCACCAGCGCCCAAATGGTACCAAAACCAATGGCGTGAAGGTGTCCGGTTGCCAGGTAAGACAATAAAATAATTAACAACGGTGGCGCGTAGCTGATCCATTGGCCCCAAATGGCGGATCCCTTTAAAAATTTAAAGCGCAAAATGTAGGATAAATCATCGTTGGGATGCATTAAAATGTTGCAACGTTGGTAAATTGAAACGGCTGCGGCAACGGATAAAAGCCCAATGATATCAACAATCACCCGCATCGGCAGGCTCAAATCTGGTACGCCGATTAAGTTCCATAAGTAGGTGAAAAATTCGACTAGGTAACTAAACGGAATGATGTACAGCAGGTTTGAGAAGAATCGCCACCGAGCAAAATGACCGATTAAGAATTGGTTCATGACCGTGATTGCGAGTCCGTAAATGAACAGGGTGGTCCCCAGTGGCACGTGTATCCAACTGGAAAGGTTAACCCCCGATCCAGTCCACACGGCACTTCCTAAGTGGGTTGAGATGGTCAGCGCGTTGGCCGCCGAGTTTAGAAAGATTGAAAAAATTAAAAAGTTTCTGCGTTGCTTGAAGTTTTTCATTTTTGCCATTAAATAATTCCCTCTTATTTCAAATTCAAGCAAATGCTAATAAATTAATCATACGATAATAATGGACTGAAAACCAGTCAGACACGCAAATCAAGGAGGAAATAGGATGCAACTTTACTTTCTTTGTACTGGCAATTCCTGCCGTAGTCAAATGGCGGAAGGGTTCGCCAAGCAAATAATGCCGGCGGACTGGAAAATTGCGAGTGCGGGTATCGAAACCCACGGGCTGAATGCTCGAACAGTTGCCGTCATGGCCGAAAAGCAAATTGATATTTCGCGAAATGAATCCAAGTTAATTGATCACAATTATTTGATGAGCAGCGATTATGTAATCACGCTGTGTGGGGATGCACGCGACCGTTGTCCGGTCACACCACCAAGCATTAAACGATTACACTGGCCACTACTAGACCCCGCACAGGCCACCGGAACGGACGAAGAAATCATGCTCGTTTTCCGAGATGTGCGCGATGAAATTGAGAATCGGGTGCGTCAACTGAAGGTTGAATTGACGCAGTAAAAGGATCGTGCGAATGCACGGTCCTTTTATAGTACCTTCACCAAATTATACCAAGTTTCGTCAGCGTGCGTTGAGTCGGATACGCCCTCGTTTACGTAACCGTTTCGCTCGTAAAAGGGAATCAAATTTTCCAAACAAGTGAGGGAAATGCCAGTTCGCTGTTGCTGTTTTGCAACGGCATCGAGTTCACTCAGAAGTTGACTAGCCACGTGCTGTCCCTGAAAATCAGGCAGAACAACCAGACTCAAAACGGCAATATACGAGTCTTTAGGGTCATTTGGAACCGTTTGATCAAATAAATCGTCCGCCAGATAACGATTATGGTAGGCGGGGCCAACCACGTAGCCCATTATTTGACCTTGTTCGTTTTTAGCAATGATGAAGGTATCGTTGATCAATTTGATTCGTTCCGCCATGCTATCGCGAGTGGCCGCCTCGTCAGGGGTGAAGCCAGATTGTTCAATCCGCATGATTTCGGTTAAATCGGATGCGTCAGGGTGAGAAAAAGTAATGGACATGAATTTGCCTCCTAAGAATATTAAAACCTATTATACCAAAAATAGAAGCAACTAATTTTACCGGATTGGCTGCTTCTACTTTACTTTTGGAGTGATTCTTTGAGGGAGGCGAAACCGGAAGGCGTCAATTCCGATCCCACCACGCTCTGGTTTCACGGATTCGTTCAATTCTTAAATTCGGTAATCCGAGTCGGGACATTGCGTGCCACGATTGCGGATGCCGAGACATTTCAGTTTTTGTGCCATTTTCAAGGAGGGCAGTGAAGAATTCCTCGCCTTGGCCAATCGGCGTTCGGACGTCCCATTCACCCTGAATGATGAGGGTGGGCGTTTTCACGTTTTGCGCGTAAGCAACGGGAGAGCAATCCCACAATTTTTGGACGTCGTAGCGACTAAGTTTCAGTTCTTGAGGGATAAACGAGTAACCAATATCACTCGTGCCAGCCAAACTAATCCAGTCGGTGACGGGCTTTTGCGCCACCGCCCCCGCAAAGCGGTCGGTATGGCCAACCGCCCAAGTCGCCATGAACCCTCCGTATGAAGCGCCAATACAGTATTGACGCTGACGGTCAAATTCCGGATGAAGATCTAAAACGAAATCGAGTCCCGTCATTAAGTCGGTGTAATCCTGTTTTCCATACGCACCAACAACTTCCTGACAAAAGGCCTGACCATAAGTCTTACTACCTCTGGGATTTAGCAGTAGCACTCCGTATCCGTTATTCGCGTAGAGCTGAATATCAAAATAAAAGTTTTCCGTCCAGGCTTGGTGCGGTCCACCATGCACGTCCAGCACAATCGGCTCTTTGGCAGAGCTTTCAAGCGGGTTGTACAGCCAGCCCTCAACGGTTAAGCCATCGCTCGCCTTAAAGGATACGGCTTCGGGATTGACGTATGAATGGGCTTTGTCAAAGGAGTCATTTGGATTGAACAAATCGTTTAATTGGCCCGCAAATGAAAGCGTCGCAAGCGCAACCGGCAACGTGGGCGTTGAGTAGGTGACCACGAGTTGGTCACCATCAACTGACCAATTTGTTATGCGAAGGGGCTGCTCAAAGAAACAGTTTGACTCGCCATTTTCATATAGGTAAAGCTTAGAGTGGCCGTGCCAGCTTGTTCTGAAGGCGAATTGCGTGTTCGAAACCCATGCAATATCAGTGGCGTCTAAATTTTGCGTAAAATCGGAGAAGACGGCTTCAAAGGATTCCTCATCGAGGTGGCTGGTATAATCGGTAAATTCTTTGGTGGCAAACGAGTAGCCGTAGACGTAGTTCTGGGTGTTGCCCTCAAATTCCTGTGAGTGGCCGACGAGGAGCAAGCGGCTGCCATCCGGTGAAAATTTGGCGTTGATAAACGTCCAGTCTGGATGTGATTTAGTTACGTTGATTTCAGTGCCGGTTTGCGTATTTACCAATAGAACCTTTTGACCGAAATCGAGGTCATCATCTGGCAGATTCTTTTGGGTCAGGGTGACTTGGGGTCCGTCAGAACTTGCATCGGTTAAATTGAAATCGGTTTGACTCGTAAAAACTTGGTTAGGCGCATCATCACCGACAGCGTATGTATAGAGTAGATAGGTTCCGTCAGTTGGGAAGAAGCCGAAGTTATCCGCTTTATGGTAGAGCCGATACACGTGACGCACACTTGGTATTTTTTCGTAAGGTTTCTTAGGGACTTCCTTAGTTTCCCGCGTTTTGAAGTAAACCGTGTCCGTTCCAGGAGCGACTTTCAGTGACTCAACGGCGTGATCAAAATGAGATACCTGAGTAGCCGTGCCTCCAGCGAAGGGAACTTTGAATACCTGATAGGTGCTGTCTGCGGTTTTCTTGGAGAGGAAAAAGAGAAAATTGGCGCCCACAACTGGGCTCTTTGATGAGTAATTGTCATTATCAAAGTTGCCGACGAACTCGCCGGCCTTCGTGAAGCCTAAAATATTGGCGCGATAATCGTTAGATTCTTGATCCACCCGAGTTTGTGTGACGAAATAGCGGTCAGTTGATGCAACGGGCTGACTTAAGGTTTTCATTTTAAATAAATCGGTTTCGGTTAATTTTTCTGTCATGGTGGTTACTCCTTTTGAGGATAAATAAAAACGCCTAAGTGTGAGGACTTAGCCGTTTGGTGGAACTGGTTTTTGGGTAAGACTAAAAAGTCTCGAGATTGGCCCCAAACGACTGCTTGGTATTCAACATTGAGATAATCGACATTAAAATGGGCATTAATTTTTTCATCGAGACCAATCCTCCTTCTTTTTCTAATGTAATTTTAATCTTATTCTAACCGATAATGAAAGTCAACTCCTATTTTGACGGTTTTCTACGAGCTACATAAATGGTAAAATTAATTTAATAAGAAACCGGAGGAACCCTCATGGCAGCGCAATATTCTACGACAGTGGCAGTTGAAAATTTATTAAAAAATCGAGAATGGTTTAGTGCGTTCGAACTTAGCGACAACTTCGATGAGTTAAGCGAAACTGAACAATTTCACGCGTTTGCAATCGCCCACGCAGTTACGGAGTTAATCTATTTTATCCAGTTAAAAACAGTTAATGAGTGGGAACCGAACGACCTCGAAGAAGTCCTAACTTATAACATTCCGGTTCAAATTGCGGCCCAGGATGATTTCTTTGCGGCGGTGGCACCAGTCATGAAGAGTTACCTAACGTACTTGGGGCAGTCGTCACGAATTGAAAATCCACAGGGAATGATTGATCGATTGGAAGAGGTGGCTCCCACCATGATGACCTACTCCCATAACGATAATTTATGGAGTGCAAATAAAATTCTGGGGATGCAGATGATTTACGGAGACATTCCGCTGAAAGCTGCTTCCGACTTGGCAGAATTTGAGCAAACCATTAATTGTGGCGTTCCCATTATTAAGGCGACGACGCCGAGACCTGCGCACCATTTTACGGGAAACGTTGTGGAACTGAACGACGAGTTAAGGGAAAAGTATCAAAAAAAAGAGTGATAAGTTGTCCACAAAAAAATGCGTAACCCGACCTGGGTTGCGCATTTTTGCTGGTCACTAAACTTTTTGACTTCTGCTGACCAAATTTTCAAAGATTTCACGAGACGCTTGATCATGCTTATACATGTTTTCGGGATGCCATTGCACTGCGATAATCTGGTCGCTATCTTTAGATTCAAGGCCTTCAATAACGTCATCATCAGCCCGTGCGGTGACCTTCAAACTAGGCGCTACCGCTTTAGTGATTTGGTGGTGACGAGAATTGACGTAGGCGCGTTCGCCCACTAATTTGGCAAGTTCACTATTCTCTGACACGTTGATGTGGTGAGACGGTAGGTTGCCGGGTGCGCCCTGCGAATGCTTCAGGAGTGGCTTGTCACTTTCGGATAAATCCTGATAAAGAGTACCGCCGAGACCAACATTAATGAGTTGAAGACCGCGGCAAATTCCAAGAATAGCCTTTCCTGCAGCAACTGATTGCCGCAGGAGTTCCAACTCGAACAAGTCGCGCTTGCGGTAAGTGGCACCAAGCATTTGGTGGGGTTCCTCGCCGAAAAAGGTTGGATCAACATCGAAACCACCGAGAAAAGCGACGCCATCAAATAAATCCAGATAGTCGGCCACGTCACTTGGATCAACACTGGGGAGAATGACGGGAATGCCACCTGATTTTACGATGGCTTCAATCGCTGGACGGGGCGCAAATGCAGCGTTTCGCTCATTGATAACGTTAGTTGCCTCAGCAAACGTATCTGCAGGTAATGCAATTTTTGGCTTCATTTGGGAACCTCCTATTAGTTATTTATAATATGTAGTATAGCGTTTTTTTCGTTAATTGGTTCACTTTTTGCAAAAAGAAGACTAGAGTTAAGAGTGTAAAAAAATAGATCGAGGTAAAGGAAAATGACAGAGAGACAATTAATCCAGGAAATTTTGAACAGTGTTTCAGTTTTGTATGATTTTGAGGACGCCAATGAAGATAGTAGTGAGTACACGTTGCTACTTAAGCAACAAGGTAACGATACCCGTTCATTGGAAACGGTTAATAATGAAGTTAAGCACTACTTTGAGGAAGCTGACTTCACGTATAAGGAAGAGTTACACCCAACAAATACAGATAAGCCGGAAGATATCCGGGTTGAGATAAAAAAGGTGTAGGTGCGAAACCTCACGAAAATCAGTGATGAGCCTGATAATAAAAGGTGTGAAACCTCACAGATACTTTTGCGTACCAACGACTGAACAGAAAATGTTCGGTCGTTTTTATTTTTCCATTGTTGCACTCCGCTTTTAGAACCGATAAACTTAACTTAGATCCAAAATAATAGGAGGTCCTGTATTGTGGTTCAAAACGTATATTTTAGTCATGATGGTGCCGTCGATGATTTAGTTTCCCTATTCTTACTGCTTCAAATGGATAACGTTAAATTGATCGGTGTTGGTGCAATTGGTGCAGATTCTTACACTGAACCAGCCGTTTCAGCCAGTCGAAAAATCATTGATCGCTTCGGTCATGGTGAAAAATTGGAAGTTGCAAGTTCAAATGCTCGTGGCGTTCATACTTTCCCAACTGAATGGCGAATGGACTCATTTAGAGTTGACGCTTTCCCAGTTCTGAACGAATTTGGTGCACCTAAAACACCAATCGCAAAAGAACCAGCTTGGAAAGATATGGTTGATAAAATTATGGCAAGCGACAGTAAAGTCACCGTTTTAATGACCGGACCACTGACAGACCTTGCTTCTGCATTAAAGGCAGAACCAAAATTACAAGACAAAATTGAAAAACTCGTTTGGATGGGTGGAACATTTGATAACCGTGGAAATGTTGCCGAGCCTGAACAAGATGGCACCATGGAATGGAACGCATTCTGGGATCCAGAAGCCGTTAAAACAGTGTGGGATAGCTCACTTGAAATCCACATGGTTGGTTTAGAGAGTACCCGTAAAGTACCTTTAACTAACGATGTTCGTGACCGTTGGGCAAAGCAACGCAAGTACGCCGGTCTAGATTTAATCGGTAATGGCTACGCACTTGTTCCCCCATTGGCCCATTTTGAAACGAACTCAACCTACTACTTGTGGGACGTTTTGACCACAGTTTCAAGTCAATATCCTGAAATTGTGAAGACTAAAATCGTCAATAGTGACGTCATTTCTGACGGACCTGCTCAAGGACGGACTTTTGAAAAAGCAGATGGTCGTCCCGTTGAAATGGTTTACGATGTTGATCACGATGCCTTCTTTGACAAAATTGACGAGTTGGCACGAAAGGCTGACTAATTTTGAATCTGACTCAACTGTACAACACGATGGAAGAAAATATGGGTCAACAACCCTGGTTGCGGCCGGGGACACCTTGGGCTGAAAATGCTTGGGAGATTATCTGGGGATCCATTTTAGTCCAGAATACCAACTGGAAAAACGTGGAGCCTTCGCTCAATAATTTGAAGGATGCCACGGATGGAACGTTTCACCCAGAAAAATTGCTTGAGCTCAGTCAAGAGAGCGTGATTGACCTGATTCGACCGAGTGGGTTCTACCAACGAAAATCACAAACTTTATTGGCCATGGCTCGGTGGCTCAGTACCCACCATAACGACCTAGACCAATTAAGAAGTCTGGATAAAGGAACACTTCGAAAAGAGCTATTAGCCATCAAAGGAATCGGGTTTGAAACGGCGGATTACATTATGATGTACGTTTTAGATCAACCGGCCTTCATGGTTGATAAGTACGCGAGACGACTTTTTGAAATGCTGGGCGCACAGATGCCAGTGAAGTATTCGGACTTTCAACGCTTGGTGGAACAGCATGTTGATCTAGATTTAGACGGATTTCGAGAGTTTCATGCTTTAATCGTTGAGTTTGGTAAAGTTGTCAAAAACCCAGTTGATTTTGCAGATAGCTTTCTCGCAAACCAAAAATTATTAATATAACTATACCAATTTAGGTAAGAGAGCTTATTTTTCTTTTAAAAAGCTCTCTTTTTTTGTGAATACATGCTATGATTAGGCTAATTACTTTGTGAAACCGGTTTCCAAAGCGTAAACCGGTAGTGGAGGATACCATTATGGCAATGAAGGAACCAGAAAATTATATCTTATCAATTGACCAAGGCACGACTAGCACTCGGGCCATCATTTTTGACCATAATGGTCGTAAGGTGATTGAATCGGACAAGCCCGTTCCACAATACTATCCTGAAACAGGTTGGGTAGAGCAAGATGCAAATGAAATATGGAATTCCGTTCTTTCTGTGATTGCACTGGCAATGATTGATGGCGGCGTTCATCCTGAAAATATTAAGGGAATCGGCATTTCAAATCAGCGAGAAACAACGGTGATTTGGGATCGCAAAACGGGGTTACCCATTTATCACGCAATTGGCTGGCAATCGAAGCAGACCAATTCAATCGCCCGCAAGTTGATCGATGAAGGCTATGAAGATTTAGTCCACAGTCATACCGGACTTGTGATTGACTCGTATTTCTCAGCGACGAAGATTCGCTGGATTTTGGACCATGTTGAAGGCGCTCAAGAACGTGCTGAAAAGGGTGAACTCTGTTTTGGCACCATTGACAGCTGGCTCATTTGGCGGTTGTCGGGTGGTAAATTGCACGTGACGGATTATACCAATGCCAGTCGAACGATGTTATTTAATATAACGGACTTGTGTTGGGATCCAGAAATGCTGAAAATGCTCAACATTCCTGAATCGATGCTGCCAGAAGTTCATTCAAGTTCTGAAGTCTACGGGACCACCGAAAACTACGAATTTTACGGTGAGCAGGTTCCTATTGCTGGGGTTGCCGGTGACCAACAGGCTGCCTTAGTCGGGCAAATGGCGTTTGAGCCGGGGATGATTAAGAATACGTATGGCGATGGTGCTTTTATCGTGATGAACACGGGGGATAAGCCCCAGTTCTCCAAAAATAATTTGCTTACGACGATTGCTTACGACATTAATGGTAAACTAAAGTATGCGTTAGAAGGATCCATTTTTGTGGCAGGGTCAGCTATTTCATGGCTGGCGGATGAGTTAAAAATTATCGATAACGTGCCCCAATCGCGTCAGGCCGCAATGAAGTCGACCAACAACGACGAAGTATACGTTGTGCCTGCATTTAACGGACTTGGTGCGCCTTATTGGGATCAAGATGCACAAGGGGCCGTGTTTGGCCTCACCCGTGGGAGCAATCGCGAGGATTTTGTAAAGGCAACTTTGCAATCCGTTGCTTACCAAACCCGTGATATCATAGAGACAATGGAAAAAGATACGGGAATGAAAATTCCTGAAATTTTAGCTGATGGCGGTGCGTCACGAAATCGCTATTTAATGCAATTCCAAGCTGATATTTTATCAATTAATATCAAACGGGCCGCTGATGAAGATACGTCTGCGATGGGTGCTGCATTTTTGGCTGGACTCGCAATTGGGTTCTGGAATGATTTGAGTGAAATTACAAAGATTCATGAGAATGGCCGCTTGTTCGAACCAAATATGGAAGAGAAGCGCCGAACCCGTTTGTACAAGGGTTGGCAAAATGCGGTGGCGGCGACGAGGCTGTTTAAGGTCAAAGAGTGAGTCCTAACGGGAGCTTCTGAGGATTAACGAATGACTATCGGAAGCGGGACTTGTCCCGCGTGATAGTCGGAGTTAAACGCAATAAGGTGTTAGGATGAGCTTGATTAAGGTCAAAGAGTGAAGCCTAACGGGAGCTTCTGAGGATTAACACACAGGTAGAGGACCGGTGAATTTGTTTGAAAGACAAGTATAAGTTAACGCAAGAGGAAAACCGCTTTGTTGCAGCTAAAAATTTAGTCAACATGGTTTATTCAAATTCCAAGTTTGAAGGCGTTGCGGCGACCCTAGCACAAACGCAAACCATTATTAATGGCATGAGCGTTTCAGGCATTTCAATTGATGATGTGGAAGTAATCGTTGATTTAAAAAACGCATTTAGCTACATCATTGAGCACGATGAGCCGTATACTTTGAAGACCAGTCAGGCATTAAATCGGATTGTTTCCAAAAATGATGGCATGTATCCTGGCGAGATTCGAACGGGGAACGTGGAAATTGGGGGAATGGATTTTGTCCCCGGTATTCCAAACGTTTACGAAATGCAAAAACAGATTACCGAACTCATGATGTCGGACCTGACACTAACTGAAAAATCGTTACGCTTAATGTATGAAATGATGCGCGCCCAATTATTTTGGGACGGCAATAAACGAACCGCAATCATAGCAGCCAACTATCTGCTCATTAATGGTGGCGGGGGCATTATCAATATCTCAATAAATCAGTTGGAAAAGTTTAATACCTTGCTGCGAAATTTCTATACGACCGGGCAATTAGATGAGTTATTGCAATGGACGTACGACAATTGTATCTACGGAATCGACTACGATTAATTTTAAAAACACTTGGAATTAAAATTTTAGATGTGGTATGCTACAAAACGTCAACAAAATAACGCGCGTATAATTGATCAGCGTAAAGTCAGTCAAAGACTTTGCGCTATTTTTTTGTGAAAAAAACGTGAACGAAATGGAGAAATTGAGTTGAAATTTTTTATGTATTTACCCCGGAACAAGAAAGAATTTGCCTTATTTTTACTACTCGTTTCAGTGATTTCCGATAATATCATTGCCCCAATTATTACGAGTTTTGAAGTGGGTTTTAGTTTTCAAACCTGGAAATCGACGCTCAAAGTTTTACCCTTTATTTGGCTAGTGGTGGTTGTGCTAGTTATCCTAACTAACGCACCAGCGACTTGGATGAAGGACAAAATTGTCGCCAAAGGGGATAGTTTCAATGCCCACATAATCGTGAACGTCTTATGCAACGTGTTGATGATGTCGATTATTTTAACGGTTGTTGGCGCTTGGATTGGGCAAGGGCAACTGAGCCTCGATCCAATCACCCATTTTGCTTACCGTTGGCCACGTAATTTTGCGGTTTCATTTGCGGTCGAATTACTAATTGCGCAACCAATCGCACGACAGGTACTGTATCTCATCCATTCATCGCAAGAAACTGCGTCAAATTAGACAAAAAAGGCGTCACACAAAATTGTGTGACGCCCTTTTTTAAATTATGCTCGCTTACCATGCCAGCGACGGCTGTTGGTTCTAGCCACAAAATCGCGACGTAAAACCCAGCCCCACAATAATTGAATAGTTCCAATTATTGCTAATAGCTGTAACCATGGATAAAACTCGGCAAAAACCCAACTTTCGAATAGGGTCGCAATAAGTAATAGGATGCCCATTATTAAACTCATGGACGCGGTGTAGACGTGGTTTCGATGACCAGCCCACCAGCCCAGTAGATTCCCTAGGCCAAAAATAATTACTACTATGATTCCCAATATACGATAGTTTTCGAAGGGACCATTGACAAGTAATGTCGTTGATAGTCCTAAAAACGTACCGCTTGAATCGATCATTAGGCCGATGCCGCTCACAAGTGCACTGATTCCAATGACAAAGTGCAAAATTGATGAGAGCTTATGCATATGCATCAACCTCCTATATATAAAGTCTGAACAGTGATAACGACAAAATAGTTATCAAATTTCGTTCATCCTCATTAAAATTTAATCTGTAAGCAAACTTGCTCACTATTAATCAATAGCTCATTATATGGCATCCCAAGGTAAAAAGCCAGAAAAAAGCAATAAAAAAACCAATCAGCATAAGAAAAGGCTAATTGATTTCTAATTTATTTGAGATATCGACTTTGCGTTAGTAGGTCCTTCGAATGCTCATCAGCTGGTTTAAAGCCACGAGCTGACAAGTGTCGAAAGTACATCATGTTGTAAAAGAAGCCCCAAACGATTCCCATAATCGTGTTGGTCATTTCAAAGGTTTGGGCAATATTAACATGATAGAAGGAGGCGATTCCCATAGAAACGCCCGCACTAATCCCGAGCATACACAACAGATTGTACCAATCGGACCGGAACACCGGCACCCACCAGCCAAAAATCAGCGCGGTGAACGAAAAGCCAACTTTGGCAATTCGCATGTCACCGGACTCGGTGTGGACCATCGTTGCGTAATTTGGTGGTAGCGGAAGGCCCCCAGGACCCATGCCGTTGCCGTTATCATCATTATTGTTGTTTCCATTATTTCCAAATGGATTCTGCATCGTTAACCAGCTTTCTAAATTATCCTAATAAGACATCTTAGCGCAAAAAACGAAAACATGCTAGTAATCTATCGCAAATGCATCCGCACAACGGCTTCACAGCGAGCAGTTTGGGGCATCATGTCAACAGATTGGATGTAGTCAACGTTATAGACCTCAGTCAATTTGACTAAATCCTGTGCCATGGTTGATGGGTTACATGAAATATAGACGAATTTTTCTGGTCTGGTAGTCAAGATAGTTTCAAGCAGCGTATCGTCTAAACCGGTACGAGGAGGATCGACAATTAAAGCGGTCGGTTCCCAGCCAAGTGCGAGCCATTGAGGGATCACATCTTCAGCCTTGCCGGCGACGTAGTGGGCATTTTGAATCCCGTTTTGTTTGGCATTTTGGTTGGCATCGTCAACGGATTCTGCAATGGTATCCATTCCGCGAACTTCTTTGGCGGAGCTGGCAATTGAAAGACCAATCGTTCCAACACCGGAGTAGGCATCAATCACGTTGTCGTCCGCCGTCAAATTGAGTCCCTTGAGACCTTCGGCATACAGCTGTTCAGTCATGAATGGGTTCAATTGCAGGAAGGCCCGAGCCGACAAATTAAAGCGCAATTTATTTAAGTATTCTTCTATATAAGTCTTGCCTGCCAATGGCTTTGTTTCCTCGCCCCAAATGAGGGAAGTTTTGCCTGGGTTAACATTTTGCATGACGGAAACGACATCAGGGAGCTCTGCTTCAATTCGTTCGAGCAACTCGCGCTTCTTGGGTAACTTCTGAGAGTTAGTCACGAAAACGAGTTGTGCTTGTTGCGTTGAAACGGCTACCCGAATGACAACCGTTTTAACGATCCCAGATTCAGCTTCTTCATCGTAAATGGGAACGTCTAAATCCTGAAGCATTTTGACGACAGCGCGCATGATGGTCATCGTCAATGGATATTGGACGGAACAAGTTTCCAAATCGACGACTTCATGGGTGCCTTCTTTATATAATCCGGCGACCACTTTGTCATCAATTTTACGGATTTGAAATTGGGCCTTATTACGGTAGGCGTATGGATCCTCCATGCCGATGGTTGGGCGCAACTCGTAATCCATGTAGCCACGGGGATGATACTTTTCTAGCGATTGAACAACCACGTCCCGTTTAAATTGGAGCTGAGCGGGATAAGCTAAATGTTCTAGCTCAAAGCCGCCGACGTTACCTGAATAGGCATCACGTGGTTCAACCCGGTTAGGGCTTTTCGTTCTAATTTTGTGAATCTTAGCGTCAAGGTAGCGAGCGTGAATCCGCGTTACCTCTGCGACAACGACCTCATCTGGTAGAGCGCCGGGGATGAAAACGGTCTTGTGCTTATAGTAGCCAATTCCTTCCCCATTAATGCCGAGGCGTTTGATTGTCAGTGGAAAACGCTGACCTTCTTCAACCTCAACGTCTGGCTGTGGTTGGCGGTTGCGTGAATTTCGATTTTGATTTGAATGATTATAGTTCATTTGGTCTCCTTAGTGTGCGTTCTTTCTACAATATATGCGTTTAACTACGTGGTTGATTATAACAGAGAAAGGCAATGTTTGTTTTTTGAATCCTATCAGGCACTCGAAATTTTTCTATTTAAACTTGATTTAAATCAGTTAACTAAAATGTGAAGTTTGATAAACTTGTGTCAGATAAGGGATTAGCCAACATTATTACAAAATGATGACGAAAATCTCAGCGTTTTCAAAGGGAATGTTAGGGCTTTCTTTACCAATTAAACCCAATTTCGTAAAACTTTGACGATATGATGGTTATATTCAGAAAGAAGGATTGATGATTATGTTACTTGAAGACAACTACTCAGAACAGCCACTTATTCCTGTTCAACTCATAACGGTAACCCCACACAAGCTGTTGGCCATTACCGAAAATCATCAAGTTGTGTTTGTAAACGTGCCTAAAGAAGCCACTAAAAAACGAGATAAAACTTACTGGGAATCATTAAAAGACATTGCGCGAAGTGAAATTTGGATCCCCATCACAGAAGTTGGACACTACTTGATTGACACAGATTGGTTAGCCGAAGATGAAGGGCAACTGACCTACATTGAAGCAATTGATGAACGTCACGACAAGCAAACAAAGTAATAAGCAGTTTCCTACCTAATGATTAGAATAATTAAAAAATTCTGAGACTTTATGTTTCCCCCCTGAACTAATTACTAGTAAAATTACCAGTGTAAACTAGTCAGTGTGTTCAAGGAGGAGAAAGCAAATGAGTCTAACGGATACTTATCAATTAAGTAATGGCGTTAAGATACCAATTGTGGGATTTGGTACTTGGCAGACAGCATCTGGGGATGTTGCTTACGAAGCAGTGAGCGAAGCGTTGCGTGCAGGATACCGCCACATCGATACGGCTGCTGCCTATGGAAATGAAGAAAGCGTTGGTGAAGCAATTAAGGATTCTGGTGTCAAACGACAGGATCTATTTGTAACCACTAAATTGTGGAATGCCAAACATGGTTATGAGGCGACTAAACAAGGATTTGCGAATTCGTTATGTGGCTTGGGTTTAGATTATATTGATTTGTACCTGATTCATTGGCCTAATCCTGCTGAATTTCGAGACAACTGGCAACAAATGAACGCTGAAAGCTGGAAAGCAATGGAAGAACTTTATCGTGATGGTAAAGTGAAGGCAATCGGCGTTTCAAACTTCCGTGAACACCACTTGGACGCACTACTAGAAACGGCTGAAATTAAGCCAATGGTTAACCAAATATTTCTTAATCCGTCAGATTTACAGCCCTCAGTCGTTGACTATAACAAGAATCACGGCATTTTGTCGGAGGCATACAGCCCGCTCGGAACGGGCAAGGTTTTTGCTATTGCCGAATTGGGCGAACTTGCCAAAAAGTATCACAAATCAGTGCCGCAACTCATTTTGCGATGGCACTTACAGCACGGATTCCTACCACTCCCTAAGTCGATTCATAAAGACTATATTAAGGAGAATGCCCAGATCTTCGATTTTGAAATTGATGAAACTGATATGAAAAAAATCGATGACCACCATGGTGAGGCAGGGCTGGCGACGAATCCGGATACGACTGCATTTTAAAATTAAAATATCTTTTAAGGAGGCACCCAATGATAATTGAGGTGCTTTTTTTGGTTCTTGGAGAACATGTGATGTATATCACATTATGCTACAATAATCGTGTAAGTTAATTTGAAAGGAGTGTTATTTATGGGAAGGTTAGACAATAAAGTAGCAATTATTACTGGTGGCGTTAAAGGAATTGGCTTAGCAATTGCTGAGGAGTTCGCAGATGAAGGTGCTAAGGTTGTCGTTACTGACATCGATGATAAATCAGCGGAAAGTATTGAAAAGTTAAATAAACCAGACAAAATTAAATTTTATAAGCAAGATGTTACTGATTCTAGCCAGTGGCCAAAGGTTTTTGATTTTGCAAGAAAAGCTTTTGGAGAAGTTACAACGTTAGTAAATAATGCAGGTATTTCAGTCGAAAAGAGTATTGAGAATACTACTGATGATGAATGGAAGAGTGTCATTGGAGTAAACTTGAATGGGACTTTTTTTGGCACGCGTGAAGGAATCCGACAAATGAAAAACTTAGATGGCGGAGCTTCAATCATTAACATGGCTTCTATTGAAGCATTTGTGGGAGATCCAAACTTAGGTGCTTATAATGCTTCTAAGGGTGGTAGTACTTTGCTAACTAAATCTGCTGCCCTTGATAGTGCATTGCGTGACTATGGGGTTCGGGTAAACAGCGTTCATCCTGGATACATTGCAACACCACTAGTTAAGGCACAAAAAGGGATGGAAGAAAGAATGTCTGTAAGGACCAAGACCCCAGTTGGGCATATTGGAACCCCTAAAGACATTGCTTACATCTGTGTTTACCTCGCTTCAGATGAATCAACCTATGCAACTGGAGCCCAATTTACGGTTGATGGTGGATATTCAGCACAATAAAATAGTGATGTAATGAAAAGACGACCAATAAAATGGTCGTCTTTTTTACCTATGTTATACAATTCAGAAAACAAAAGAGGTGTCTGAACTGTAAAAGCGTTCAATTATAATAATAATTAAACCCGTTTTTCACTACCAAATGAGAACACCGCCACACATCCCAAACCGGTATGGCTTGCAATGGTGGGGCCAATCTTGGTGATGGTGAATCTAGCATTTGGAACTGTCTTTTTAATTTCATTTTCGATAACGTGGGCCGCATCAACGGCTCGGGACGTGCAAATTAGGATTCTTGGAGATTCCCGATCAACCAGCGTTGCCACGGTGTTTGCTGCCAACGCTTCGAGGGATCGTCGCCGAGAGCGCGCTTTTTTGACAACGCGCAAATGGCCCTTGGCATCCATATCCATAATCGGTTTAATGTGCAGCAACGTTCCGAAAGCTGCGGAAGTTCGCGAGACGCGACCACCATGATACAGATAGTTCAGATCATCAACCGTGAACCAATGCTGATAGTGAAGTCGATTGCGAACCAGCCAATCGGATAACTCAGCTATTCCCATTCCAGCATCCCGTTTATCCACCGCGTCAAGCAGCATGAGGCCCTGACCGGAACTGGCCGCTAGGGAATCAACCAGACAAATTTTGGCATCGGGGTACGTATTTAATAGTAAGTTTCGAGCCTGTTGGGCGCTATTAAATGTCCCACTCAATCCTGACGAAAATCCGAGGTAGAGGATGGGGGTGCCAGCTTTGACGTAAGGCTCAAAAAAGGCAACAAATTGACCGATATTAATTTGAGCCGTATTCGGCATCAATCCGGAGTCAATTTGGTCGTAAAAGTGTTCTAAATCAAAGTGGTGTTCAAGGTCGTCCTTGTATTCTTGGCCGTTGACGTTGACGTGTAGCGAGACAAATTCAACGTTGTTGTCGACTAGTAGTTGGAATGGTAAATCAACCGACGAGTCCGTTAATAGTTGATACATTGTGCACCTTCTTCGTTCGCTCATTATTACTTCATATTTTACGCCCCTGAAAGCCCACTGTCACGCGACGCGACGATTAAAAAAGGATTAGTGACGCAACGTTTCAACTTTTTCCAAAATGATGTCAGCTGAGGCCTTCATTTTCTGCTCCTCATCAGCGGTCAGAGCAATTTGAGTCAGCGATTCAATCCCGTTTTTACCAATGATGGCGGGTTGACCGATATAGACTTTGTAGGCATCACTGTAGGCGGAAACCGGGCAGGCTAATTTGGCATCGGAGAAGACCGCCATGGCTAATTTAACCGCACAGGTTGCAACGGCAAAATTGGTGTAGCCCTTGCCTTCGAACACCATGACGCCACCGAGGCGAATGGCTTCCTCAAATTTGTCCAAATCAACATTGTGGGAATGCTGCAACGTTCGAATTGGCACGCCATTAACCTGAACAGTTGACCAGGCGGTGAATTGAGAAGCACCGTGTTCGCCCAAAGCATAGCCAGAAACATTGTTGGCACTCACACCAAATGATTGGCCAACGACTTTTTGCATTCGGGCGGTATCGAGGAAAGTGCCCGTTCCAAAGATTTTATTTCGTGGGTAGTCGAGCTGCTCTTGTAAATATTGGGTCATGCAGTCACACGGATTCATGATGCTAATGATGATTCCGTTAAAGCCAGACGCCTTGATTTGCGGCGCCATGTCGGCTACGACCATTTTGTTAAATGAAAGCTCGCCCATGCGGCCATCCGCACCGCTGCCCATTGCGGCAACTTTGCCAGCCGTGATAATCAAAATATCTGCATCCTTTAATTCTGAGTAATCCTGAATTTTGATGGTAGTGTTTGAGTCCAAACGGCCCAAGGAGTCCTGCAAATCTAGTTGTTCAGCAACGACTTTCTTTTCATTTTTATCGATCATGACGAGTTCGTCAGCAAGTCCCTTAGTTACTAACGTATAGGCGATGGTTGCCCCAACGTTTCCCATTCCAATTAAGCCAATTTTGCGCATTGTAAATGCCTCGCTTTCGTATTATGTTTCCGTTTTCATTTTACAGCTAACGGAGCGAAAGAGGATTAAAGACGAATTAAAAACGGTCAAGACGGAAGGTCTTGGCCGTTTATTGTCGTATTAATTTACTTTACCTTTGGCAGTGTTTCAAATCGTTCCCGAATGAAGTTCGCTGATGCCTTGAACTTCTCCTCTTCCTCATCGGTCAGCGGCAAAGTGGTGACATACTCAACGCCATTTTTGCCAATCACGCCAGGTTGGCCGACGTAGGTTCCATACTTCTCGTTAAATGAGGAGCAGGGACAAGCTAATTTAGCATCCGACAAAACAGCCTGACTGAGTTTAATGGCACAAGTTGCGATTGCAAAGTTTGTGTAGCCTTTGCCGGAGTGAACGGTCCAGCCGCCAAAGCGGGCCTTTTCTTCCATATCGTCGAAATTAAGCTGCTTTTCTGCTTGGTAACTTTCGATGGCGAGGCCGTTTACCTGAACGGTTGACCAGGCGGTAAATTGGGATACGCCATGCTCGCCTAGCGTGTATCCGGTAACATTCTTGGGATCAACGTCAAACGTTTCCCCGACAACTTTTTGCATCCGAGCTGTATCGAGAAAGGTGCCGGTACCAAATACCTGGTTTTGAGGTAAGCCGGTTGCCTGCTGCAGGTAGTAAGTGATGCAATCGCACGGATTCATGACATCAATGAGGACGCCGTGGAATCCAGACGCCTTAATTTTTGGTGCAATATCTTGGACGATTTGCTTGGTATCCTTGAACTCTGCCCAACGGTCGCCGGAATTCTTGGTTAACGCATAAATGTTCCCAGAAGTGACAAATAGAATATCAGCGTCAGCAATCTCAGCGTAATCATGCGCCTTGATGGTGGTGTGCGAGTCTAGTCGTGCTTGGGCATCTTGAAGGTCGAGCATCTCAGCAGTTGCCTTCTCCTTGTTCTTATCAATCAGGACTAATTCATCCGCAATCCCTTTCGTAACTAAGGTGTACGCAATGGTCGCACCAACGTGACCGATTCCAACAATTGCAAATTTTCTCATATGTAAAAGCCTTCATTTCTTAAAAGTATGTGTCACTCTAATCAAATTCTCATTGTTTACTAATCTATCAATCATTTTAAAAACTGTCAAGTTGCGCCATTCTTATGATTTAATAAAAAGCGACACATTTGGCGAAAAAGACCAATAGGAAGGGTATACTTTGTGACTGCCAGGGTGTTTGGCGAACTAATTTTAAGGGAGGCAACAAATGAGCTTTCTAGAGCTAAAAGATATTCATAAATCTTACTATGTTAATAAAGAGGAATTTAAAGTTTTAAAGGGGATCAACCTGTCGTTTGAACGAGGGGAATTCGTTTCAATCTTGGGTGAATCTGGTGGCGGTAAAACGACACTGATGAACATCATCGGTGGCCTAGATGCCCGCTATACCGGGGAAGTCTTGCTAAATGGCAAGTCCCTTCGCGATAATAATGAGAAGAAGTGGGATGCCTATCGGCGCGAAACAATCGGTTTTATTTTCCAAAACTTCCACTTAATTAGTCACCTCAGCATTTTGGATAACGTCATGGTGTCCCTTGAAATGACCAAGCTCTCTCGGAAGGAACAGCTGGCGCGGGCCAAGGAACTTCTTGAGAAGGTTGGCTTGAAGGAACACATTCACAAGTATCCAAACCAGATTTCGGGTGGGCAAAAGCAGCGGGTCGCCATCGCGCGGGCGTTAGCGTCAGATCCCGAAATCATCATCGCCGATGAGCCAACCGGTGCGCTGGATTCTCAGAATACCAAGGAAATCATGGCCTTGCTCGATGATATTGCCAAGGATGACAAACTCGTCATCACCGTGACCCACTCACAAGAGGTTGCTAACCACGGAACTCGAATTGTCCATATGGAAGATGGTCAGATTGATCAAGATGACCACATCAAGGAAACCTTCCCAGTTTCCGACAATCCGGAAGTGCTGCCAACAAAGCGCTTAGGATTTGGTGCGACCGTCAAAATGGCGTTGAAGCACATGCGCTACAATTTGACGCGAAATATTTTGATTATTTTTGGTGCGTCAATCGGGATTTTCTCCGTGCTACTGATGTTGGGACTGGGAACTGGGGTCAAAGGGTACATCAACCACGAAATTTATTCGCAGGTGAACCCAACTTCAGTTCAAGTTGCGCAGAAGACGAATAGTCAAAAGCCGGCAAAGACGGAAATGACGCAGTCTGATGCTGATAAATTTGCCAAAATTAAGAACGTTAAAAATGCCAAATTGGGCTATTACGCTTCTGGTGCCACGGTCAATTATAATAAGACCAACGCGCAGCTCCAATTTGTGCAAACTAAGAATAGTACCATGATGGCCAAGAACCTGAAGAAGGGGAATCAACCTAAGTCTGGCGAAATTGCCATCACCAAGGCGGTTGCTAAGAAGTTCAATAAAAAGAATCCGAACCAGATGATTGGTAAAAAGATTACGTTCTACTTGCCTGGACTTAAGGCCAACAACCAACCAGTGACGATGAAGAAGTCACTGAAGGTTTCGGGCATCGTTGCGGATAGTAACGGTCCCGTCATCACCTTTAACACGATTAAATCCTTATATAAGGAAAACAACGTCAAATTTTACCCGAACTTTGTGACGGTTAAGATTAACGAAGTTGGTAACGTTGATAAGGTTCAAGACAAGATTAAGGCTTACAAAAATAGCGACAACAAGGGTAAGGCCCAGTATCAAATTACGGGTGTCGGTTCAATCGTTGATACACTGAATACTTATATCCAGTTAGCCGTCTACGTGCTTGCCGGAATCGCCGGAATTTCACTGCTTGTTTCAGCCATCATGATTATTGTGGTGCTGTACATCAGTGTGACGGAGCGGACGAAGGAAATCGGGATTTTGCGGGCGCTTGGTGTTCGTAAGGGTGATATTCGAAACTTGTTTATTTCTGAAGCGTTCTTCCTGGGACTGTTCTCAAGTATTCTTGCGCTAATCTTCGGTTACTTGGCGCAATGGGGAATCAACGCAATCTCGGATAGTGCGATTAATTACTCGCTGGTTGGCATTACGGCGGGGTACGCAACGTTTGGAATTGTGATTTCAGTTGTGATTAGCTTGTTAGCGGCCCTCGCACCGTCGAGAAGAGCGGCAAAGATGGATCCAATTGAAGCATTGTCGTATGAGTAAAATTTAAATTAGAGAGAAGTAGCTACCAGATTCTGGTGGCTATTTTTTTGTTTGAAAATCACAGCAACGCGTTTTCATTTATTTTGTGAAGAAATGTTTTATTAAGCATTTCTAACAAAGCCGTTGACTTATCAAATTTTCTTAACAGGCTTCATAATAGTCTATAATTAATTTTAATGGACACTGCTCCACGAATTGACAGCATGAAAACCCTTGAAATTATTTTCAAAGTGGATAAACTTTATCCACGAATACTAAATGAAAATTAAAAGAAAGGGGCACCCACATCATGAAATTTAAATCCGGAATCGAACAAACACTTTGCATTTTAACAATGTTGGCACTCCAAAAGAATTCAAAGCCAGTGCGCAGTTCACTGATTAGTGGACGTTTGGCTGTTTCAGACTCCTACCTAAAAAAGATTATGCGTCAACTTGTTGTGTTCGGACTGGTTACTTCAGATTCTGGGCGCGAAGGCGGATTCCGCTTAGCCAGGCCTCTTTCGAAGATTACCTTGTTAGATGTTTTTGATGTGATTGAGGGAAAGGCACAGTTTGCGCAGTCAAGCGGGCTTTCATGCCAAGTCTTTTCTGATCATGTGCAGGACCTGAATCGCAAAGATGCGCTAATGAACGCATTTGGAGAAGCAGAACAACTCTATCGCAAACGATTAAAGCAATTTAACCTAGGTCAATTACTGACAATTGACCATCAGGTAGACTGGGAATCAATTATAAAAGTTGGGAGGGAACACCTTAATGTCACTACTTAAAGCCGAATGGAAAAGCATGATTTCAAAACGTTGGACGCGGATTGTCATGGTTGCACTGATTTTCATTCCTTCATTATATGCCGTCATTTTCCTAGCATCATTGTGGGATGCATACGGTAAACTCTCTGATTTGCCGGTTGCCATTGTTAACCAGGATAAAACAGTTAGTTTAAATGGAACTAAAACAAACGTCGGAAATCGACTTGTTAAAAATTTGCACAATAATAACGGACTCAAATGGGAGTACTTGAACAGTGAATCCAAGGCTGACAAGGGTTTGAAGGATGGTAAGTACTATATGGTCTTGACCATTCCAAAGGACTTTTCGAAGAATTCGACAACTGTTCTAAATAAGACCCCTAAGCAAATGGATCTTAGTTACAAGACGGCGGCTGGTCATAGTTTCATCGGTGAAAAGATGACGACGAGTGCTGCCACCCAGCTGAAAAACAAGGTTTCCGCGCAGGTTACGAAAACTTACGCAAAGACAATGTTTGATGCCGTTAAATCTGCTGGTTCTGGCCTGACCAAAGCCAGCAATGGTGCCGGGAAGTTGGATAAGGGAACGGAAAAGCTCGAAGCTGGCGACAAGACGCTGAATGATGGGCTCCAAACCCTTTCAACAAGTACCTTGAAGTTCAAGAGTGGGGCGGACACATTTGATACCAGCCTTGGAACCTACATCAAGGGTGTGTCAAAAGTTAATAGTGGTGCTAAGCAAGTTAGTACGGGTCTAAACCAGTACGTTGCTGGGGTTGCCACTCTGAACGGTGGTGCCGGAACGCTCTCTGATGGCTTAACCAAGCTAGGCAAACAGGTTAGCCCACTTGCCAAAGGGGTTGACCAACTGAATACGGGGGCCAAGAAATTGGACACCGGTTTAACGACCTATACAAATGGTGTTAAACAAGTTTATACGGGGGCAAATAGCTTAAGTGACGGCTTAATTCAACTTCGAGATGGATCAACTCAGCTCGCAGGTGGAATGGATACGTTAGACGCCACACTGAAGGCCAACTCCGCTAAGATTGACGCCTTAAGCGGTGAACTTACCAAAGGTCAAACGGAGCTGAAAGAGGCTCAGACGGCTTTTGATCAAATTAACGTTAAGGTTGATGATATTCTCAATCAGACGGATCAAGGAAAAGATATCGACTCAGTCGTGACGCTTGCCACTAATCTGCAGACACAACTTAGTGGTCTTTCTGAAGAGTCCAATTTGACGCAATTACGTAAAATGGCCAATGATCCTAATTTGACGAGTGAACAACAATCACAACTTAATGGCGTCATTAGTGATATGAAAGATCGCCAAACGAAAATCAATGCGATTTCGTCTGATGTTAAGTCAATCAAAACGGCCGCTGACAGCTTAACTGGCAGTTCAAGCAACACGACTGCCGGAGAAGTTGCGGCTATTCAGTCGACGCTTCAAACGAAATTAAACGAATTAAACTCGGCATTAACCGCCGGATCAAACAGTATGACACAGTTCGCACAGCTTCAATCTGGGGTTAGTCAGTTAACCACGGCATCACACAAGCTGAACAGTGGCCTGATTACCGCAACCAACAGTCAGAACCTTGGCAAACTTGTGACCGGAATTGGGACGCTTAACAATAGCTCTAGCCAATTGACGAGTGGCGCTAACCAAATCTACGCCGGAACCAGTCAAATGGCCGGCAAGATGCCAACGTTGACGTCTGGTGTTAACCAGCTCGTTAGTGGTGGCCGACAGGTTGCCAGCGGGACAAGTCAGTTGAATTCCAAGAGTGGTCAACTGTCATCAGGTGCTGCTGCGGTTGCTTCTGGTACCCAACAACTAGCTTCAAATGGCACTAAACTTCAAAATGGTGCAGATACGATTGATTCAAGTGCTGGCCAATTAGCGACCGGTGCCGGCAAACTTGCCAGCGGTTCTAAGACTCTCAACAGTGGCCTTGGGACGTTAGGCGACGGAACGCACACACTTCACACGCAGTTAGCAGCTGGTGCCAAGCAAGTCGCTAAGTTAAAGGCAACACCTAAGACGTACAAAATGATGTCAACACCCGTTAAGGAAGATCATGATGAAACGGCTCCCGTTGAAAATAACGGAACTGGGATGACGCCATACATGATCTCAGTCGGACTATTCGTTGGTGGCTTAACGTTCACCATCATGTATGACCTATATTCACCACGTAAGTACCCTAACAAGGGGTCTGCTTGGTGGGCAAGTAAAGCGTCAGTTGTTGGCGCAATGGCTATTTTGCAGTCGATTGCGGTTGTCAGCTTGCTGATGATTGTCGACGGATTGCATCCATTGCATCCATGGGCAACGTTTGGCGTTACATTACTGACGGCGCTTGCGTTCCTCAGTCTGATATCGTTATTCGCGGTAGCGCTCGGTAAGGTCGGGTCGTTCATCATGTTAGTCTTCATGGTGCTACAACTATCAGGATCTGCCGGGACGTATCCAATCGAATTATCAAACGGGTTCTTCGAGGCCATCCACGGATGGTTGCCGATGACGTACTCGATTGATGCCTTGCGGAATACACTGTCGATTGGCGGACCAATTGGCAAAGACGTGCTGTACTTGTTCGTCATGCTGATTGTCAGCAACCTGCTATGGCTCGGATTCTACTTTGTTAAGCATCTTCATTTCCGTTTCCAAGATGATGGAACATGGACGGAAGACCATACCGGAATTCTAGATAAAATTAGATAAAATCATGAGTCAATATGTGCCGGAAAATACTGGGGATATGCTAGTATATGGGTGAGGAAACCGAGATGAGGTTTCCAGGTTAGATATTAGCTAAGAGGACGAACAAACCCTAATTAAGTAACTTTTTCTATGATCTTTGCATGTCATATATATGTTTAAGCACAACCCCTACCTCAAGTCACTCTTAGCCCTTAATATAGATGCGTCTCCCAGAAATGGGGGGCGTGTTTTTTTGTGGAACTCGTTTAAGCTATACAACAGTAAGGTGATGCTTTGCTTCACCAGTTTTCCTAACGGAACGCCATGCACCTTTTCCAAGCCAA
>NZ_AZGJ01000070.1 GCF_001436395.1 Secundilactobacillus malefermentans DSM 5705 = KCTC 3548
AGGTATCGAAAAAATGACGAATAGAAGAAGTCATTTTTATAATATGAGAATAAATAACCCCTAATATCTACATTATAGATATTAGGGGTTATTCTTTCAATGCTTTTTAGGGGCAATTTTATAATTAGTGCTGGTAAAGGATACAGTGCCATTGCCAACGCCGCTTATAGAAGTGGTGAAAAATTATTTGATAATCAAGAAGGCCGCCACTATTTGGTATTTGACCAAGAAAACCGGTTCAGCAACGGTATTGAGCATTGCTACTATTTTAGGAATGCTGCCAATGATGATTCTTAGTCCGTTTGTTGGTCCTATGGTTGATCGGTGGAACAAAAAAGGCCTCCTAATTTTCCCGGACGTTTTTGCTGCCTGTTTCGCTATTATTCTTTCCGTATCCGGAACGGTCTTTCATGTATTTCCACTTTGGCTCATTTTTATTTCATTACTGATGCAGTCTTGTACGCAAACCTTCCAGATGCCAACGATTCAATCGGTAATGCCCACAATGGTGCCAGACAAAGAAATTACCCGTATGAACGGCCAACTGGGAATGGTGCAATCCGCGAATATGATTATTGCCCCAGCACTGGGCGCGTTTTTATTTGCGTTTATCCCCATCGAGTACTTGATTCTGTTAGACGTACTTGGGGCCATCATTGGGATTTGTATTTTAACGTGGGTTCAACAAATTCCTAACAATGAAAAAATTGATCAGCCAATGCATGTGCTCCACAACACCCGCTTGGGGATCAAACAACTTACGAACAACAAGGGCTTGTGGTACATTACGTTGATCGGCGCCGTCTTCACACTAACCTACATGCCTGCTGCCAGCATGTATCCACTCATGACCATGAAATACTTTCAGGGAACCGTTAGTCAGGCTGGCTTAATTGAAGCCATTTATTCAACTGGCATGCTAATCGGCGGCACTATCATTGGCCTCTTTGGTAAGTGGCAGGATCGGATGAAGCCCGTAATCATCGCGTTTTTCCTGGTTGGCATTCCAACCGGTATTAGCGGCATTTTGCCAGGTAACCAAACCGGATTTTTATGGTTCGCAGCTTTAAACATCATTGAAGGAATTGCGACCCCATTTTTTACAACGCTTTTAATGGCAATGATTCAACAAAGTTATCCAGCAGAAGAGTTAGGGCAGATTCTAGGCGTTTTGAATTCTTTGTTGAATCTAGCTGGACCAATTGGCTTAATTTTTGCCGGTCCCCTAGCTGATGTGATTGGCATTGAACGCCTATTTGTGATTGCAGGAATCGGTGCTGCCATTTGCGGGTTGGTCGCGGTGTTAATGCCAATTACCAGGCAATATGACATTAGGCTGCATCAAAAATTGGCGAAATTAACTGAGCAACCAGATAAGTAATTAACATGATGATCATAAAGAGGAGAAAGACCAGACTACCAGCTGATCTTTCTCCTCTTTTTGTCATCACTTAATTACACGTTTTTAATCTTTTCACCAGTCAATCCCATCGCATTAATTGCCACGATAATTGTCGACATCGCCATGACCACAGCACCAACGGCTGGGTCTAGAATGATTCCAATAAATGACAACACACCGGCAGCGAGTGGAATTGCGACAATATTGTAGCCTGCTCCCCACCAGAGATTTTGAACCATTTTCCGATTTGTGATTTTAGCCAAATCAAGAAAATGTAAAATATCGCTGGGTTCTGATTTAACCAACACAACATCAGCGGAATCAATGGCAACATCGGTTCCGGCGCCAATTGCAATTCCAATATCGGCCGCGGCAAGACTTGGTGCGTCATTTACGCCGTCACCAACCATGATGACGTGATTGCCCTTTGCTTGATAATCAGCAATAATCTTTTGTTTATCATCTGGTAATAGGCCTGCATGGAATTCAGTCAATCCCAGTAAGTTAGCAACGTGTTCCGCGGCTTTTGGATTATCGCCAGTGAGCATTACGGGGGTAATTCCTCGCCTCTGAAGACCACTAATTAATTCCTTAGCACCCGCTTTGATGGTGTCGCCTTCAGCAACCATTCCTTGAACTTGGGTGCCCTGCAATAGGAAGCTGACGGAATTACCCTTAGCAGCCCATTTATCAGCAGCGGCCTCGTCAAACCTGATCCCTTGCTTCGTTAAATAGTTACCATTAACAATCGTATAGTCAGTGCCATCAACATTACCGGAAATACCAACGCCCGGAATATTTTGAGACTTTTCAGCCGCAACGACTTCAATGTCCTTCGCTTGGGCTTCAGTAATGATTGCTTGGGCCAGCGGATGAGTCGAATTATTTTCAAGGGCGGCCAGTCGGCTTAATAACGTTGTTTCGTCAATCCCATCATTTGGAATCAATGCATTCACCGTAAATTTACCTTCTGTTAACGTGCCAGTTTTATCCAAGAGAACGTGGCTAACATGTTGACTTGCTTCAATGGCTTGGCGATTTCGAACTAATAGCCCATTTTGAGCGCCAATCGTAGTAGAACGAGAAACCACTAATGGAATCGCTAATCCTAATGCATGCGGGCAAGCAATCACGAAGACGGTCACCATGATCGTCATTGCAGTCGCCAATCCCTGGGGTAACCAGGCAAAGAAAGCAATAATCCCAACACCAAATGCCGCGTAAAATAGATACTTGGCAACTAAATCAGCTTTATCTTCTGCTTTAGATTTAGCTTGCTGGGCATTTTGAACCATTTTCATTACTTGAGAAAGATAGCCGGAGTCACCAGTACCACTAATTTTAACCGTTAGCGTCCCGTTATTGTTAGTTGCACCACCAATGACCTTATCGCCAACGTTCTTGGTAACGGCAGCAGATTCACCGGTTACCAGTGCTTCATTCACGGTCGACTCCCCAGCCGTAATAACACCATCGGCTGGAATACTCTCACCTGAACGCACTTGGAAAGCTTGACCAACTTTTAAATCAGATACTGGCACTTCTTTTGTTTCACCATTATCTGTAACTAGATGGGCCGTCTTAGGCAACAGGGCCGCCATCTTTTGTAAGGCATCCCCAGCCCCCATCAATGCATTCATTTCAATCCAGTGTCCTAGAAGCATAATTAAAATCAGGGTTGCAAGTTCGAACGAAAAATCCATTACATGATTTGCCGGGTTCAAGAAGTTGTTGGCAATAAATGCGTACAAACTGTAGAAATACGAAACGGAAATTCCAAGGGTTACTAGCGTCATCATTTCAGGAGATTTATCCTGAATTTCCGATTTAGCCCCCTTTAAAAATGGCATTCCGCCATAAAAGTAAAGTGCTGTATCAAACAAAACGATGATAATGCCAACAATTAGCGGTGAACTGAAACTAAGGATGGAAACGTTTAAACCCATGATTGGTGCTAACAGTAAAACTGGAATCGCTAAGACAACGGAGACCCAAAATTTAACTTTCAAATTCCCCATATGCATCATTGAGCCACCGTGCATCATCATGTCGGTCCCAGCCATATCCATATCACCGTGATTCATCCCACTCATATTCATAGTTTCGTGATCCATGTTCATTTGACCATGATCCATTTCGGCCATATCGTGATCCATATGACTCATATTTGATTCATTATTTTCCATATTCTTAGCACTCATGTTTTTCATGTTCATATGGTCCTCTTTATTTGCCATGATTATCGACCCCCTAAAAATAAGTGTGCGTAGCAAAGCGGTTAGAAGCCGGAATATAAGTTCCTTGTGTGGAAATCCCCGGGCTCGGGATTTTTCCACCAGGTTCTTATATTTAGGCTTCTGCTTTGCGGAGCACCATGCCACTATATGAATGAGAATTACGACAAAAATTCATAAGTTTCCGCCATCAGAAATCCCAGATTCTGGATTTTTGTGCAGCAATCCTAAAAGTAAACAGAACACCACAGTCTTAACACGTTTGATCACCTGGCAAGCAGTTACACTGAACTTCCTCGGGCGCTGTTTTGGCCTTTTCAGCTAGAATCGCCTGTAAGTTCGCAATATCCGCCCGTGAGAGTTCCCTTGACTGAATAACGCCGGCAATTGTTGAACCAGCCCGCATCGCACACATATGGTCAAACAAATCATCTGCCGCTGCCGCCATTGATTCCTTCTCGCCAACAACCGGCTTATACGTGAATGGTCGACTGCCGCCATGCTGCGCAACCGCCTGTTTTTGAATCAACCTGTGAAGTAGCGTTTTGGTTGTTGAAGCTGACCAGCCTTCTAATTCGTTCATAGCATCGATTAGTTCACGACTAGTCGCATGTCCCATTGTCCAAATTGCTCTCATAACCATCCATTCAGAATCGGTGATGGTTACATTCTTTGCATCCTTCAATTGGCTTCCTCCATTAATTGAATTCTAAGTTTACGTTTGTAGCCTCTTAACACTTATTAGTTTACAACTGTAGTTACAATAATGCAACCTTTCTGCCAGAAAATACCATGACATTAAAAAAACGCCTAGATAATATTCCAGGCGTGGTTTGATACGATATGTTAAATTAATGATCTGGGAATTTTTGGTTTTCTTGTTAGTATGGTGAAATGCCTCTTAGAACCTGTCTAGTATCTGCTGAATCTGGTAGAATTGTGGAAAACCGACTGAGGAGTTTGTCATGCCAGATTATCCAAGCAATATTTCTCGAGCGCAATTTGCGTTAATACAACCTGATTTAGAAAACTTCCGTAAGCATACAAGACCGCGTCGTTATGATCTTTATGACGTATTCAATGCCATCCTTTACTCGCTTACTACAGGGTGTCAATGGCGTGAATTACCGCACGATTTCCCGGAATGGCACACTGTCTACCGCTATTACGATATGTGGCGAGATAAACCAGACCCGACAGCTGATTCGCTATTAGAAAGGCTTTTAAAAAAACTGTTTCTTCCTATCGCTTTGCACAGGGCCGATCGGCCCGAACGTCGTTTGTGATTTTTGATGCTCAAAGTGTTAAAACCACTGATTTAACGAAAAATAGTGGCTACGATGGCGGCAAAAAGATTTCAGGGATTAAGCGTCATATGGCGGTTGATATTAATGGTTTACCACAAGCCATTCTCGTGACATGAGCTAATGTATCAGATCGTTCAGGTGCATTGGCTATGTTTATAGTTTGGCTAGCCAAACTTTAGAGCTGGTTCAGCATGTCATGGTTGATGGTGGCTACACTGGCAATGACTTTGCGGATCAGGTGAAGCTCATTTTGAATGCTAAGACGACGGTAGCTAAACGCAACGAGTTGCATATGTTCACGGTGTTACCGCAACGATGGATCGTTGAACGTTCATGGAGTTGGCTAGACAAATGTCGGCGACTTTGGAAAAACTGTGAACGTGCCCTTAACAGCAGTCTTCAAATGGTTGTATTGGCCTTCCTGAAGATAGTTCTTAAAAGATACTAGACAGGTTCTAAGACAACTTGTTGCATAAGCTGTTAGCTCCTTTACTTTAAAATTAATTTAGTTGCAGAAAACCTAAAAATCGAATATTATAATGTAGTACGATGGTAAACTTAAAGGAGGCGGATTAGAATGAGTAATACTATTATTAAAAACAAGACAATTTCAACTCGTGTAACACCTGACATTAGTGAACGGGCTAAAGCTAATCTAGCAAAACAAGGGCTAACCGTTTCTGAGTATATACGCTTATCGTTAGTTAAAGCGGCCAATAATGAAGTTCGATTAGTCAGCTTTTTAGATTCTCCGGAAGCCTTAGCCGCTAAAAAAGAAGCAGAAACAGGGCAGGTCAAAAACATTGGTTCATTGACTGACTTTGAAGATTGGATCGATAAGTTAGATGCAAATTAAACAGACCAAATCTTTTGAACGTGAATTAAAAAAACTAGTCAAAAAACATTTTCCAATAACTGTCTTGAAGCCTTGTTTAGAAGCAATTGTTGAACAAGATGTACTTGTTTTGAAACAGATTAAAGATCATGCATTAAAAGGAAATTGGCGTGGCTATCGTGAATTTCACCCTGCCAGATATGGAAACTATGGTAAAAATTATGACAACTGGATTGTTATTTATCAGCTAGATCATGATGAATTGATTTTGTTATTGGTTGCAACTGGCTCCCATGAAATCTTGAATCAATAGCTATAGTTTAGGGGCACTTATAAAAGAATAAATTAAAATAGCCCCCAATATCTATAATGTAGATGTTGGGGGCTATTTTAACAACGTTTTTGAGGGGTTATTTGTATATTATAGACCCTATATATT
>NZ_AZGJ01000071.1 GCF_001436395.1 Secundilactobacillus malefermentans DSM 5705 = KCTC 3548
AGTTTTGTCCCAGCCACTTTTTTTGCGGAGTAAATGACTTGCATTATGATATAAAAAATCATATAGTTGTAATTGTGATTAGCACTTGAAGTATTCAAGTGCTAACAGTACAAAAAAACATAAAAAAGCTTTATTGGAGGGATTCACGTGTTAAAACCATTAGGTGATCGTGTCGTTTTAGAGGCACAAGAAGAAGAGGAACAAACTGTTGGTGGCATTGTCCTTGCAAGTAATGCGCAAGAAAAACCACAAACTGCAAAAGTAGTTGCAGTCGGCAAAGGTACTTTACTGGAAAGTGGCAAAGAAATTGCGCCCGATGTAAAAATAGGAGACACTGTTTTGTTTGACAAGTATGCAGGTACTGACGTCAAAGATGGCGACAAGTCATACTTAGTTGTTCATGGCAAAGATATCATTGCGATTGTAGAATAATAAAAAATTATTGATGAGGTGAAAATAAATGGCAAAAGAAATAAAATTCTCTGAAGACGCTCGTAGCGCTATGTTACGTGGTGTTGATCAATTAGCAAACACAGTAAAGACAACCATTGGTCCTAAGGGACGTAACGTTGTGCTCGAACAATCTTACGGTAACCCAACCATTACTAATGATGGTGTAACGATTGCAAAGGCAGTTGAGTTAAAGGATCATTTCGAAAACTTGGGTGCTAAATTAGTTGCTGAAGTTGCTTCAAAGACGAACGATATTGCTGGTGACGGAACAACAACGGCCACTGTTTTAACGCAAGCTATCGTTACTGAAGGAATGAAAAACGTGACTGCTGGTGCAAACCCTGTTGGCATTCGTCGTGGGATTGAAAAAGCAACCGTTGAAGCTGTTGCTGCACTCCACAAAATGTCACATAAGGTAACCACTAAGGATGATATTGCTCAAATCGCTTCAATTTCTTCTTCAAACGAAGAAGTTGGTAAGCTAATTGCTGATGCAATGGACAAGGTTGGCAATGATGGTGTCATCACGATTGAGGAATCACGTGGTGTTGATACGAGTTTAGACGTTGTTGAAGGAATGCAATTTGATCGTGGTTACATGTCACAATACATGGTCACTGACAACGACAAGATGGAAGCAAACCTCGACAATCCATATATCCTGATTACCGACAAGAAGATTGGTAATATTCAAGATATTTTGCCACTTCTTCAATCAGTTGTTGAACAAAGCCGTTCACTTTTAATCATTGCTGATGACATTACTGGTGAGGCATTACCAACTCTTGTTCTTAACAAGATGCGTGGAACCTTTAACGTTGTTGCTGTTAAGGCTCCTGGCTTTGGCGATCGCCGTAAGGCCCAACTTCAAGATATCGCCGTATTAACCGGTGGGACTGTGATTACTGATGATCTTGGCTTGAACTTGAAGGACGCAACACTTGATCAATTAGGCCAAGCTAACAAGGTTAACGTTACCAAAGATACGACTACGGTTGTTGAAGGTGCCGGCGATAAGGCTACTATCAGCGAACGTGTCACTGAAATCAAACAACAAATCGACCAAACAACTTCAGACTTTGATCGTGATAAATTAAAGGAACGTTTAGCAAAGCTTTCTGGTGGTGTCGCAGTTATTCGTGTTGGTGCCGCAACAGAAACCGAACTAAAAGAACGCAAGTATCGAATTGAAGATGCTCTAAACGCCACAAGAGCCGCTGTAGAGGAAGGCTTTGTTCCTGGTGGTGGAACTGCTTTAATTAACGTTATTGATGATGTAGCAAGCGTTGAGGCTACTGGTGATGAAGCTACTGGTGTCGACATTGTCAGACGTGCACTAGAAGAACCAGTTCGTCAAATTGCTGAAAATGCTGGTATTGAAGGATCAATCATTGTTGAACATTTGAAGTCATTGGAACCAGGTACTGGCTACAATGCCGCAACTGGTGAATATGTTGACATGGTTAAGGCCGGAATTGTTGACCCAACCAAGGTAACCCGTTCAGCTCTTCAAAATGCTGCTTCAGTTTCAGCACTTCTCTTGACTACTGAGGCTGTTGTAGCTGATGAGCCAAAGGATGATAGTGCAGCACCTGCAGCTCCTGCTCAACCAGGTATGGGCGGTATGATGTAATCTAGTAACAACTTAAAGAACTCAAAACTTAACGTTTTGAGTTCTTTTTCTTTGGGGTTGGAAAACAAATTGATTTGACTTATGATGGCTATGTGTTGCTATTTCATTTATGTAAATTATTTATAGTATTGCATGCACAAAAGGAGTAAAATACTTTTGTTTCGTTGGACGATAAAGTCTGAAAATTAAGTTTGATATTATTGAAAATCAGTTTTCGAGGGAGTAGTAGTATGTGGCGATATCTTAAACGGATACTTATTGGTAAGCCGTTAAAAACAGCAGATGAAGGAGGACAAGCGCTCACAAAGTTTAAGGCGCTTGCACTGCTTTCTTCAGACGCGTTATCATCTGTGGCGTATGGGACTGAACAAATTACGACGGTACTTATTACACTTTCAGCAGCGGCATTAATGTATCAATTATGGGTTGCTGCTTTGGTCTTGGTACTATTATTCGCAATTACATTGTCTTATCGACAGATTATTCACGCTTACCCAGATGGAGGGGGCGCCTATGTTGTTGCTAGTAAAAATTGGGGAACGTCAGCAGGATTAGTTGCTGGTGGATCGCTGTTAGTTGACTACATGTTGACGGTTGCCGTTTCTGTTACTTCAGGAACTGAGGCCATTACCTCGGCAATTCCTAGTTTAAGTAGTGAGCGAGTTTTGATTGCCGTTTTAATTGTGATTGGCATCATGGCTCTTAATTTACGAGGATTACGTGATTCAGCTGCATTCTTGACCGTTCCCGTTTATCTCTTTATTGTCGTGATTATTGGAATGATTGTTTGGGGTGGTTATAATATTATGACCGGTCAAATCGTCTATCACGCGGCAGCAAGTGTCAATGCCCCAATTCAGGGGATGACAGCAGTTCTGTTCTTTAAGGCGTTCTCATCTGGATCTTCATCACTAACAGGTGTTGAAGCCATTAGTAATGCGGTTCCTAACTTCCATAAGCCAAAGAGAAGAAACGCTGCAGCGACACTTTCAATAATGGCAGTTATCTTGGGTATCTTCTTCGCCGGCATCACCTATTTGAGTTACTACATGGGGATTCGGCCAAACGGAGAGCAAACCGTACTTTCACAAATTGGTGCGGGCGTCTTTGGTCACGGCATCATGTTCTATATTTTGCAATTATCAACTGCCTTAATTTTGGCAGTAGCTGCTAACACCGGATTCTCGGCGTTCCCAATCCTTGCTTATAATTTGGCAAAGGACAAGTTCTTGCCGCATGCGTACTTAGACCGGGGAGATCGGTTGGGTTATTCAAATGGTATTATTTCGTTAGCATTTGGCGCCATCATTTTGATCCTGATATTCCATGGACAGACCAAACTATTGATCCCATTGTATGCAGTCGGCGTATTCGTACCATTTACTTTATCGCAATCAGGGATGATTATTCACTGGTTTAGAGAACGGGAGGGCGCTTGGCCATTAAAAGCGTTTATTAACTTTGTTGGGGCATTTATCTCCGTCATGTTAGTTATTTTCCTGTTCTTCCTTCATTTCAGCAATGTTTGGCCATATCTTATCGTGATGCCAGCAGTGCTATATCTGTTCTATCGAATCCACGCTCATTATAAAAATGTTGCGAAACAACTTAAAATTACAAAAGACACGGAAGATGCAGTCCATGAATATGATGGCGCAACTGTTATCGTATTGATTAGCAATGTGACTCGCGTGACCGCTGGCGCAATTAATTACGCTAAGTCAATTGGTGACTATGTCATTGCGATGCATGTTTCGTTTGATGAAAATCCAACTAAGGAACATAAGACCGCAATCGAATTTAAGAAGGCTTATCCTGATATTCGATTTGTAGACATTCACTCGTCCTACCGGTCAATCACGACTCCAACGTTAAGATTCTGTGATGTCATTGCCAAACGGGCGGCTGAGCGAAACTTTACGACAACCGTCTTAGTTCCCCAGTTTGTTCCCCGACGACCATGGCAAAATATTCTGCATAACCAGACGTCGTTGCGGCTTAGGGCAATTTTAAATTCAAGAGAAAATATCATTGTTTCAACTTATAGTTATCATTTAAAGCAGTAATTTAAAGAGGAAATTTCGCAAATGCGAGATTTCCTCTTATTTTTTTAGAATAATTCTAATTTTCTCTTTATTAACCGTTTTCATTGTGTAAGAATGAGGGTGAGTTAGTTTCTTAAAGATGAAGGGATGACGATAAGATGACGAAAAAAACTTATACTGACTATTTCTTTGATGAACCTGCCTACAATACTCATGACGGTGGCTATGTGCCACTTGTTGAACCAGATACACCAGAGAATAAATTAGTAGTTCCGGAACTTCTAAAACCGGATAAGGACACGGCAACGGATACCTATTATACGGTAGAGGCGTTGGCTGGTGAAACGCAGCTGTTACCAGGTGCAAAAACGAAGACCTGGGGATATAATACAAGCCTTTTAGGGAAAGCCATTCTTTTCGAAAAAGGAAAGATGATTCATATTGATTTAAAAAACTCGCTACCCGAACTGACAACATTTCATTGGCATGGGTTAAATGTCCCTGGTCCATATGTAGATGGTGGCTGTCATGCGCCCGTTTATCCTGGCGAAACGAAGCATATTGATTTTAAGGTTATCCAACCTGCTGCTACTTTGTGGCTCCATGCGCATCCATGCCCATCGACAGCAGAGCAGGTTTGGCACGGATTAGCAGCACCGGTCATCGTGAAGGACGTAGAAGAGGCTAAATTACCATTTCCACGTAATTATGGCGTAGATGATATTCCAGTGGTTCTGCAAGACCGAAAATTTCACGAGGACAACCAGTGGGACTACAATGCTGATTATGATCCAGATGGTGTTCAAGGGCCAACTGCGATGATTAACGGTACTGTAAATTCATATTTTGACGTGACAACTCAAAGAGTTAGACTGAGATTTTTAGATGGTGCTAACCGACGCGAATGGCGGTTACATTTTAGTGATGACTTGGTATTTACACAGATTGCGTCAGATGGCGGAATTCTACCTGAGCCCGTTAAGTTCACTCATTTAATGCTAACTTGTGCAGAACGAGCTGAAGTAATTGTTGATTTTAAAGACTACAAACCAGGGTCAGAAGTCACACTTTATTCAGATGATGTTCCGATTATGAAGTTTAAGGTACATGAATTTAAACCAGACAATGTCGAATTGCCAGATCATTTGGTTGATATTAATAATCCTGAAGCTACGCCTGATGCGCCAATTCATCACATTGTTATGTCGGGGATGGATGAAGAAGTGATGATGGACGATAAAAAATTTGGCATGCAGCGGATTGATTCAACCCAACAGCTTGGAAATGTCGAGTATTGGGATGTTACGAATACAAACGATATGGAAGGCGGCATGGTTCACCCTTATCACATGCATGGTACTCAATTTCTAGTTATTTCTCGAAATGGTCATGAACCTTATCCGAATGAACACGGGTATAAGGATACGGTTGGGGTTAATCCAGGAGAGACTGTGCGATTGAAGGTTTGGTTTGACTATGCTGGGGTCTTCATGTATCACTGTCACATCATCGAGCATGAAGATGGTGGCATGATGGCACAACTAGAAGTGATTGATCCAGAGCACCCACAAACTTATAAACTGATGGATCATCACACGTTGATGAAGGCCTTTGCCGAAGAGCGGGGAATAAAGGTTGAAGATCTTCATTTGGCGGGAATGACTTCCTACGAAAAAATGAATATGGATATGTAAATTATTATAAATCAAAAAAACTGCCATCACTGGCAGTTTTTTTGGGTTCTATACTTTTTCCTG
>NZ_AZGJ01000072.1 GCF_001436395.1 Secundilactobacillus malefermentans DSM 5705 = KCTC 3548
ACAGGATTTGACAAAGAGCCGAAATTTCTTCATTTTAATGGAATTGCATCCCACCATCAACTTCTAGCGTTTGACCTGTTACATAATCCGAATCTGGACCAGCCAAGAATGAAACACCAGCTGCAACATCTTCAGGTTCTGATAGACGTTTCAATGCGATATCTTTAGCAAATGTTTGCATACCCCATTCGTCATCTTTGCCAGCATTTTGGCCAACTTGATGCGCAATATCAAACATCATTGGTGTTTTGACAATTCCCGGTGCATACGCATTTACATTAATATGTTCTTCTGCCAGGTCACGTGCGGCAACCTGTGTTAATCCACGAATCGCAAATTTGGTCCCACTGTAAAGGGCTAAGTTTGGATTTCCGACAACCCCGGCTTGAGAGGTTGCGTTGATAATCTTGCCACCGTGGCCAAATTTCTTAAATTGTTCATGAGCTGCCTGAATACCCCAAAGAGTCCCAGCAACGTTTACGTGATAGACTTGATCAAATTGTTCAGGAGTGATGGTGTCGATTGGTGTTGTTGGACCAAGGCCAGCGTTGTTCACAATGACATCAAATCCGCCAAGCACTTTTGCGGTTTCTTGGACCGCCTTGAAGACGCCATCCCGATTGCTAACATCAACCTGAATGCCGACCGCTTTTCCGCCAGCATCGTTGATATCTTTGGCAACTTTATTCGCGTTAGTTTCGTTCAAATCAGCAACAGCTACCGCAAAGCCATCATCAGCTAGTCGTTTCGAAATTGCTTCACCAATTCCTTGCGCGCCACCGGTGACAAATGCTACTTTACCAGTTAATTCTGTCATTAATATCACTCCTTGTCATTTTTAAAGCAATTTCATTGTATCACTAGATGTAAGCGATTACTAATTTTTATATTCTCTTATTCTTATTTTAATTTTTCGTTCATTACATCCAACGTTTTGATTGCTTTCTTACTCTATTAAGGTCAGAATTAAAGTCAACTATTGGCGAATAATGGAGGAATCATTTTGAAAACGACTCTAGAAGTACCCTTAATTGCACAACGTCCTGAATTACCAACTGGTTGTGAAATTACCGCTGTTACCATGATGCTCAACAGTGCCGGCTTTCATACTGACAAAGTTGATTTGGCACATCGGATGCCTTACGACAAAAAAGACCGCGATAAAGGCTTCATCGGTGATCCCTTTACTGATGATGGCGATAGCATTTACCCACACGCTTTAGTATCGCTGGTAACAGAGATTACTGGATCAGCAACTGATTTAACTGGCGCTACTTTGCCAGAGCTACTAGCCTATCTTGCCGACACGCGCCATGCCATCGTGGTCTGGGTCGGAGAATTCGACGGTTTCCACACTCACGCCTTAACTATTACTGGTTTTGACGATGACAATCAAATCATCTATTTTAATGATTGTTGGACCGACAAAGCGGATCATCTATCTTACGCAGATTTTGAAACTATTTGGGCTCGTCACGATCATCGGGCTCTGAGCCTCTAGTCATCTAACACAATGAAAACGTCATCCAAAATTGGATGGCGTTTTTTATTCTGACTATTTTTTTAAGAGACAGCTATTCATGCTCACTTCCTGGACTCTCCTCACCCTTTTTAACCGTATAGGATTTGGCACCAGTCCCTGCTAATTGGCCAGCTTCAGCAATGAGATAATCTGGTCGAATCGGGGTACCGTCTAAAAAATCTTTTAAAATTTCTCGGGTTCCGGCAGCATAACGCGCTTGGGCCGAAAGTGAGGTCCCCGAAATATGGGGCGTCATTGCTTCAAACGGCATTGTTCGCCAAGGATGGTCAGCTGGTGCAGGTTGTGGATACCAAACATCCCCTGCATATCCAGCCAACTGTCCTGAGTTCAATGCTTCCACAATCGCATCTCTCACGACCAATTCACCACGACTGTCATTGACAATGTAGGCACCCCGTTTCATCGACTTAATCATGTCTGCATCAACCATATGATAAGTTTCGCTGTGTAATGGTGGCGTTAAGACGGCCACATCAACCTGCTTCATCAAGTCATGAACATCCTTAATGAAGGTTGCCCCAAGTTCCTTTTCAACCTCAGGGGCTAGTTGATGCCGCTTCGTATAGACTAATTTCACATCAAATGGTTTTAGTCTTTTTAATACTGCTTGACCAATTCGTCCGGCGCCCACAACGCCGACCGTCATCCCCTCTAAATCATAGGAATGTTCAACCACATCCGCAATATTCCAGCCACCTTGACGGATGACTTCATGAGCTGGCACAAAGTTTCTCACTAGATCAAGAACCTGCATGACACTATGTTCAGCAACACTAATGCTATTACTGAAAGTCACTTCAGCGACTGTGATCTGGTGCTCATTTGCGGCATTCAAATCAACATGATCCGACCCAATTCCTGCGGTAATCGCCAGCTTAAGTTTCTTGGCCTTTTCAAACCGTTCTTTATTTAAATATCCCGGCCAAAATGGCTGCGAAATCACAACATCAGCATCCGGAAGCTCTTTTTCAAATACTGAATTCGGACCCTCTTTGTCTGAGGTAACAACCAGTTCATTACCCCCATCTTCTAAAAATTTTCGAAGTCCCAACTCACCAGAAACACTGCCTAACAGTTGTCCCAGAATGAAATCAATGTTTTTCGGATTTGGCACACTCGTCCCATCAGGATATTTGGTAATCTTAGGGATAGAATCTCGCGCATACTTTGTTGGGTACCCGTTCACTGGATCCGGATAGAGTACAGCTAATACCTTTACCATAAAGCATTCTTCTTTCTTTAAATGAGCCAATCATCACCTTTACCAACGCCAGTCTATCCTCTTAAGTAACCGCTTTCAAACAGAACGCTTATAACTTTATTATTTTCATTTTTTGTTTTCATAACCAAAAAAACACCACGCTTTGAAAGCTTGATGTTCGTCACCTTGTCTTAAATCATCTTAATTTTTAAGTCACCCAATCCGTCAATGTGGCTTTCAAGAACGTCACCCCGTTTTAAGTAAACTTGCGGACGACGCCCATTTCCGACACCACTTGGTGTGCCAGTGAAGATTAAATCTCCCGCCTTCAATTCTACAATAGAAGAAAGATACTCAAGCAGGGCTGGGACATCGAAAATCATTTGGTCCAAATGAGCCGACTGCATCGTTTCGCCGTTGACGTGAGTCGTGAGCTGTAACTTGCTTAAGTCGTTCACTTCATCAGGTGTGGTCAACCAAGGACCAATTGGTGAAAAACCGGCGAATGACTTTGAAAGTGAAAATTGCGGTGTAGCATTTAGAAACTGGACCTGCCGATCCGAGATATCCAGACCAACCATGTAGCCAGCCACATAGTTTTCAGCTTCAGCCTTAGAAATATTTCGTCCGTCCTGATTTATCACGACGACGAGTTCCGTTTCCCAATCAGTTTGATCGCCATGGACGGCCACGGCCGTATTGGCAGACGTTAGTGAACTACTAAATTTAGTGAAAATACTAGGCGCTTTGGGTAATTCAATGTGAATTTCTTTTGAGTGATCGACATAGTTCATTCCAACCGCAAAAATTTGCTGGGGAACGGGAACTGGAATTTCAAGATCTTTCACATCAAATGGCTGAGCGGCACCAAATTGATTTTCAGTCACTTCCGCTATCGATGCGGTCAGCGCATCGTCAGCTCCCAAAATGGGTTGTGCCTGCCATTTGCCCTCAACCTGAGAGACCTTGGCTGGCTTACCATCTAACATTCCTAACTTCATAGAGAGACTTCCCTTCGTTCATTTAACTCCATTATACTGCTAATCTAATGGACGAGAACTTCCAAACCGGCTGCAATGAGACCACCCACTAGCGGTCCAAACATTGGCACCCATGAATACGACCATTCAGCATTGCCTTTATTGGGCACTGGCAAAATCGTATAGGCCAAACGAGGGCCCCAATCACGCGCCGGATTAATGGCAAAGCCAGTCGTGGTACCTAATCCCATTCCGACAACGGCAATCAGCAATCCAACAATCAACGGCTTCAACCCTTGCGTGAAATCTCCTAAGTTCAATAAAATAAAGATGAAGACAAAAGTCGCAATTAATTCAGAGAGAAAATTAAATAGGGGTGATTTGATTGCTGGACGCGTTGCAAAAATGCCAACAGAGTTTCCTTCAGCTTCATTCTTTGATGCTTTAAAATGTGGCGCAAATTGAATAATAACAAGTGCTGCACCTAAGAACGCGCCGATAAACTGACCTAATATATAGGGTAAAACTTCCGACCAAGGGAAAAAGCCAAAAGCTGCAAATCCAATTGTGACTGCCGGATTCAAGTGGCCGTCCGATCCTAAGACGCCCGCAACGTAAACACCCATCGTGACAGCGAAACCCCAGGCAAAACTCACAAATAACCAATCTTTTCCTTTTGCGTAAGTCTTGTTAAGGTTCAAACCCGCGCCACTACCCGTTCCTAGGGCAATCAAAATCATTGTTCCAAATAGTTCTCCAATAAATCCATGCATCCCATTCACCTACTTTTAGTTATTGATAGCGTTTTCAGTTTACCATTTTCATACTCTTTGGGGAAGTAATAACGAGTCCAAACCCAACCACTCGGCAATGTAAGTGCTTTATCCCCCACTCAGACATTAAAAACTGCTGAAATTGTGACATCATCCCCCATTTTTGCAATATTCGTTACCACATTGTAAATCCACCGATATTTGCACGTAATTGTTTGTGTGTAGTATGGGTAACATCTTGAAAATAAAGGGAGAGACATATATTTATGAATTTTAAGAAAGTTTTAGCTTCAACTCTAGGAACTGCAACAGCATTCGCAGCAGCACTCGTATTTACAACAACCTCAGCAAACGCTGACACGAGAGTTACCGTCAAGAGCGGTGACACAGTATCGGAATTAGCACAAACATACGGCTCAACTATCAACTCAATTGAGAGCGCAAATAACATTTCTGGTCACATAATTTACGTTGGTGAAACGTTAAATATTCCTACTGGTTCAAGTACTTCTACCTCAACTAGCACGACTACTGCAACAACACCATCAACAACTACTACCACTCAGAAGAGTTACTCAACTCCATCATATTCAACTTCAAGTAACTCATCATACTCAGGTTCAAACTATTCAACATCAAACCATGCCTCAACTAGCACATCAACTTCTACCTCTACTTCAACATCAGGTTCAAGTTCATCTGCTAAAGCATGGATTGCTAACAAAGAATCTGGTGGTTCATACTCAGCTCGTAACGGCCAATACATTGGTAAGTATCAATTGAGTTCTTCATACCTTAAGGGTGATTACTCAGCTGCTAACCAAGAAAAGGTTGCTAATAGCTACGTATCATCACGTTACGGTTCATGGTCAGCTGCCAAGACATTCTGGCAAGCAAATGGCTGGTACTAAAATTAAATTATCAGCAAACTAATATCAAGTGGCTGGGACAAAACTGAC
>NZ_AZGJ01000073.1 GCF_001436395.1 Secundilactobacillus malefermentans DSM 5705 = KCTC 3548
ATATTAAAAAATCGGTAGGCTTAAACATTGCTAACGCTTATATCAGTGCTGCTATTTAATTAAAATGCGACATCCCAACAACGGGGTGGCGCATTTTTGTTTGCAATGCGGTGACAAATAGGCCGGAAGCAAAATAAGTGAGTGATAACTCATTTTAATGTTGACAAACCGAGATGTACTGATTATACTAAGGCCATTAAGTGAGTGAGTATACACTCACTTTGAGAAAGAGGGTTATTAAAATGGTAACGGATTATGTCATCGCCAAGCAGGTCAGCAAGCACTTTGGTCATCAGCAAGTGCTCAATCAGATTGATTTGACACTGCCGGCTGGAATGATTTATGGCTTGATTGGGCCATCAGGAGCTGGGAAGACCANATGGAAGCTGTGGATAGTGGCACTGTTAAAGTCATGGATACGGTGATGCCCAATAGGGCGGTAATGGCACAAATAGGGTATATGGCCCAAAGTGACGCTTTGTATGAGACACTAACGGCCCGTGAAAACCTGACCTTGTTTGGGCAATTGATGAGCGTTCCAAAAATAAAGTTAGCACAGATGATTGATTATGCAGCCGGATTAGTTGATTTAACGTCCCAATTAGACAAGCGGGTCAGTGGCTATTCGGGTGGGATGAAACGGCGCTTGTCGTTGGCAATTGCCCTGATTCAGGATCCCCAATTATTGATTTTAGATGAACCGACCGTTGGGATTGATCCAGAATTACGGCAACAAATTTGGACCGAACTAAATAAGATCAAGGATACCGGTAAGTCGATGCTCGTGACAACGCATGTCATGGACGAAGCAGAACGGTGTGATTATCTCATGTTGATTCGGCACGGGATTGCGCTTGCTGAGGGGACACCCGCGGCACTGAAACAACAGTATGCAGTAGATACGATCGAACAGGTCTTTTTGAAAGCGGGGCGGATGCAAGATGCGAACGATGGCAATCGTTAGACGAGTTTTTAAGCAAATGTTACGTGATAAGCGTACCTTGGCGCTGATGTTTTTGGCACCATTGCTGATTATGACGCTGATGTATTTCTTATTTCAAAACAACACGACGCAAGTAGCAAGCTTGGGTGTTCATCATGTAGACCAATCCGTGGTTAACGTGATCGATACCAAAAACGTGACGATTCATCATTATGATAGTTCACAGGCACGGAAAATGATTAAGCAGCATGATCTAGATGGCTATTTGACTCAGAAAAATGGTCAATTGACGATTACTTATTCAAATAGCAATCCAACCAACACGTCTTTAATTAAGGCGAGTTTACAATCAGGATTAGTCAAGTTGAAAATGAAGACGCTGGTGACCGTTACTAAGAAACAGCGCGCGGCCCTTGAATCGCAACAAGCCGCTTTGAAGAAGCTGACAGCAGCCCAGACACAAGCAACGGTGACCAAGCTGAAGACTGCCATTGCACAAGCCCAGGCCCGCGGTGACCAGGCAACTGCTGAGAAATTACAAAAGCAACTCAAGCAGGCCACAGCCACGACGTCTAGTTCGACTCAGTCAGCTAAAGCAACCAGTTATACGACTAAGTCTCATTATATTTATAGTAGTAGTGATTCAACGTTCTTTGAAAACTTTTTTCCAGCCTTTCTCGGTTTCTTTGTCTTCTTCTTTGTGTTCTTGATTTCTGGCGTTTCACTTTTGAATGAACGCACTACTGGAACCCTAAGCCGGCTACTTGCAACCCCAATTCGACGGAGTGAAATTATTATGGGCTATCTAATTGGTTATGGGGGCTTTGCCATCATTCAGACTGTCCTGACCGTTGTTTTCACAATTACGGTCTTCAAGATTCACTTAGTTGGTAGTATTTGGCTGGTCTTTCTGACTAACTTATTATTAGCGTTAGTGGCTTTGACCTTGGGTATCTTTATTTCCACCTTTGCTAACTCAGAATTTCAAATGATTCAGTTTATTCCACTGATTGTTGTACCACAAATCTTTTTTGCTGGGTTGGTTCCAGTCGATGGCATGGCCAGTTGGTTGCAAGCAATTGCCCACATCATGCCGTTATACTATGGTGCTAATGCGATGACGGCTGTTGTGACAAAGGGTGCTGGGCTTGGCGATATTGGTGTCAATTTGTTAATATTAGTAGGGTTTATGGTCGTACTAACAATGTTGAATATTGTTGGAATGAAACGTTATCGGAAGGTGTGAGGATATGGAACGACCACGGATACGGGATTATTTTCAACAGGATCTAAGTCAGAATGAAACGATTACACCTAAGCAACGGGCCATCCTCCAGGCAAGTCTCGATTTGTTTGCTGAAAAGGGTTTTGACCAGACCAGTACTAGTGATATTGCACAACGGGCCGGCGTTGCGGAGGGGACGGTCTATCGGCGGTATAAGACTAAGGCTGCCTTACGGGATGCCATCTTAGCACCAATTACCGCGCACATTGTGCCAATCTTAGCGAGTGATTTTTCAGAGGATGAATTACGGCAGCGTTATCCCAGTCTACAGGCATTCGTCACAGCAATTTTTACGGACCGAGTTGCATTTGCTAAAGCTAACGTGAAAGAGTTAAAGGTCATTTTTGAAATGGCAGCTTTTGACACCGAACGACGCGAACAGATTCTTAGCCAGATTGCGCCTAAGATGGTCAAGCCGATGGGAAGTGTCATAAATCAACTAAAAGCAGATCATTTGATTGTGGATTGGCCGAATGATTTGATACTGCAAAGTTTGTTATCGCAGCTATTCGGTTACCTAGCGCAGTTAATGCTGGAATTGCCGGGAACTGAAATTGAGCGCGAACAAGCGTATTTGATTACGGTGATGACCAAAATATTGACCCCGGGTGAACATGATCAAATTACTGGTCAGTGAGCTAACTGTTACTTGATATAAACTAAAGCCACTTCTGTACTTAGCGGTCATTTGAACGCTAAGTACAGAAGTGGCTTTGGTCGTTGCTACGCGTGTTCGTTTGTTAATCTGCTAGTATCGTCATTTTATTCAACAAACTAGTTTGTAACTGGCTGAGTGTGGTCGTCATGTAGACCGGGTAAAGATCTGGGTTGACGAGCCGCTGGGTTGTTCGTGGGAGCTCGGCAAGTTTAGCCTGGGTCGTTGCCTGAATGGTTGTAACCGGAATTGACGTGGTGTTGGACAAATCTACCGGCGCGAGTAAGGGCCGGGCTTCAAAATGGGTGAGTCGCTGTTGACGGTCGACACTGAGTGGGTCACTGGTGACGACGGTTAGGCTGGTCGCATCAACGATCGTCTCGGTAGCTAGTGCAATCAAATCAGCAAAGGCCCGCTGAGTTCCTGGTTCGTACAGACGATAGACTTGCTTATCACCAGGAATCGTTAGTTTTTCGCGACTGGCACTGACCTTGATCTTGGGGGTGCTCTGACCATTGCTCTCAGTTGCCGCAAGCTTGTAGACGCCACTTAGAACCGGTGCGGACGCGCTAGTGATGAGCTTTTCACCGATACCAAAATTATCGATCGGTGCGCCTTCGTGCAACAGCGAGGTAATGATGTGTTCATCCAATGCGTTAGAAATAGTGATTTTGGCATTGGGAAAGCCAGCCGCGTCCAATTGTGTCCGGGCAGCTTGTGATAAAGTCGTGACGTCCCCCGAATCGATTCGAATACCGACGGGTTCATGCCCAGCTGCTCGTAGCTCCTTAAAGACCGTCACCGCGTTAGGAATCCCAGAGTTAAGCACATCATAAGTATCGACTAGTAGCGCACTATTGTCAGGATATTGTTCGGTCCACTTGCGAAACGCCGTTAGTTCATCTGGGAAAGCTTCAATCCAACTGTGGGCCATGGTACTAGCAACGGGAATATCAAACAGCTTCGCAGCGAGAACGTTTGAAGTACTATTGGCGCCACCAATAATGGCTGCCCGGGTGCCGTAAAGTGCGCTGTCCGGGCCTTGCGCACGGCGCGCACCGAATTCCATAATTGGACGTCCTGCCGCGGCATAACTCAGTCGACGAGCTTTAGTGGCAATCAGTGATTGGTGATTGACGATATTTAAGACGAGCGTTTCAAGTAATTGCGCTTGCTCAAGTGGTCCAGTGATTGTCAATAGTGGTTCACGAGGAAAGACCGGGGTTCCTTCTGGAGACTGGCAAAGTAGGCGGCGGATTTTTTTAACATATCACGCTCCAATGCTAATTCGGCATTTTCACGTTTTAAGGCACGGTTCTCAGCTTCTAAAGAAGCAAACGGCGTTTGCTTTCCATCTTCGGTATATAGCTTCCGCCAACGATACAGGGCACTTTCAGGAACACCAAGTTCGGAGGCAATGATTTTAACTGGTTTGGAAGAGTTAAAACTCAAACGTACCGCATTTTTCTTAAAATCTTGGTCGTAGCGATTGCGTGAATAGGTCATTTTGAGGACTCCTTTCGGATAAATCAATTCTCTTATGTTTCTGTCCGAAATTCTAGTACAGACCCTCCATAATTTGTATGCTCTTTTCTAGTACATATTTACGATAATTATTCGATTACCAAAAATGCCACCATTTTTTATTAGTTATATTTTTAGCTGCCTGTTTTTTTGCACCATCAGTTTTTGCAACTTGGCTTTTTTCTATACTTTCAAGATCTTCAACTGGGCCATCTAATTTTCGTAGGCGTTCTTTCAAATGGCGATCTTCTGCTACTGTTGCTAATTGTAATTGTTGTTGTTGGTCTATTAGTTTTGTTAAATGATCTATTTGTCTGTCTTTGCTACTTATTTGCTGGTCTTTGGTCGCAAGCTGTTTGTCACGTTGAGACTTTAAATCTGCTACCTCTTTTCTTAGAGTAGCAATTAGCTCATTATTTTTTTTGCTAGTCTTTGTCGCTTTTTTGCTACCTATTTGTTGATCTTTTGCTACCAAAGGCTTTGCTACCTTGTCCCTAATAATCCTTTCAGCTGTCAGGCTAATCATGTTTGTACCTTGACTATCTTTTTGTTGGTTCTTTGTTGGTAGTCTTTGGTAGTGATATTGAATAGTTTGTTTAGAGACCTTCAATTCATCAGCAAGTTCTCTAATAGT
>NZ_AZGJ01000074.1 GCF_001436395.1 Secundilactobacillus malefermentans DSM 5705 = KCTC 3548
GAGGTCAGTTTTGTCCCAGCCACCTGCAAATAGAATCATATTAATCAGTCTTTTTATCCTTAATCGTAAATGAAACCACGAAGGCAATTACTGCTAATGCAAGTGGGAATAGTAACCCATAGTGAACCCCCATTTGTGAAAGCAGTTCTCGAGGTGTTGGCTGCAGTAGAGGCTGCTTGGCCAAGACCTAGTAAACTTGTGGCAACGGCTGTTGAGACAGCACCGATAATTTGTTGAAAGGTATTCATGATGGTGCTACCATCTCCAGCGGTTTGTTGATCCAACGCATTTAAGCCATAAGTTTGAGTTGGTGACATTGCTAATGGAGCTCCGACCATGATGACGATATGAGCTAAAATAACGTACCAAATTGCTGAATTTTTAGTCGTAAAGAATAGCATTGCTAAACCAATAATGACAATCAAGAATCCCAAGATTGCGGGCTTCTTGGCACCACCGTTGTCGTAAAGTCGTCCAGAAAAGGCTGATACGACGGCATTGACAACACCACCGGGAAGCATGACGACCCCGGTTAAGGCAACTGCAATGGCTAATCCATTTTGCCAGAACATTGGAAGTAAGTACATTGATGATAAGATAATCCCAAAATCTAACATAACGAGGATGGAACCAATTCTAAACTGTGGACGGTTGTAAACGTGGAAGTTTAGGATTGGGGCATCTGAATGTAATTGTCTGCGAATGTAGAAGAACAGTACAATTAAAGCCACAATCAATGTAACAAGAACGTTCGCTGATCCCCAACCGTAATCAGTGGACATGCTAACGGCGACAACGAGGCCTCCAAATCCAACGGTTGATAATAGGATGGATAGAATATCAATTTTAGGCTTCGTTAACTTCGCTACATTTGGTAAGTAACGAATTGCGAAGAACAAGGCAACAAGTAAAAATGGGATAAATAACCAGAAAATCCATTCCCCTGAGAGCACCCCAAGGACAATTCCGGCCAATGTAGGACCAATGGCTGGGGCAAACATGATAACTAATCCAATCATTCCCATTGCGGATCCAAGTTTATAGGGCGGGTAGATTAACGTGGCCACTGTAAACATGAGTGGCAGAATTAATCCGGTAGCGATACCCTGAATCATTCGACCAATTAAAAGAATGGTAAAAGAAGGTGCTAACGCCGAGATTGCGGCACCAACAATAAAGTCGCATAAAGCAAAAATAATTAGACTACGGGTTGAAAACCACTTAGTCAATAAACTTGAGAGCGGTAGGACAATCCCGATAACGAGCATGTAACCAGTCACTAACCACTGAACCGTTCCAACACTGACGTGCAATTGGGTCATCAAGTTTGGTAAAGCAATGTTAAGTGACGTTTCACTTAACATCCCAACAAAGCCTCCAATTAACATGCCGAACATGGCCAGGAATGGATGTTTTACAGAAACCGCAGCTTGTGCAGCTCCATTTTGAGCATTTTCAGACATATAAATTCAAACTCCTTCGTAAATAATTTAAATTGTTCAGACAAATGGTTATTTTACAACTTATTATGGATGCTCGTAAGATAAATTTATTAGTTACGGTAAAGTAAGCGCTTTAATAAAGGAAAAGGGTCTTATTCCATGAAAAAACTCGCCAGAATAGCTGACGAGTTTTTCATTTAATTAAAATTAGTTTCCATAAACGTTTGTCAAAATTAACCTTGTTGGGGAGTCTTCCTTGAGAATAGCGACAATGTGCTTGCTTTCTGCACCCTCAACTTCGCCTAAATCGACTTCATATTGGTCGTCTACCCGTTTAATACCACTTAGTCGATCGCTAATTATTTTTCGGGTTGCTTGCGCCACCTTACTGTGTTGTTCTGCTTTTTCGACTGCCTTGACTAGGGTGTAACCTGATTCTAAATACGATTCAATTAAGCTGACCTTAGCCAGCGTGAAGTAGGAATATTTGCGATGTTTCCCTTCTTCAGATCCTGAACTAGGTTGAATGTACTCTTTTTCCTCCCAGTAACGAAGCTTGCGCTGAGAGACACCCGTAGCATTAGCAATGTCGCCAATTCCTAAAGAAAAACCGCTATGTTTTAAGATGCTCTTAACGCGTCGAATGAAGTCGTTGTCATTTATATCGTTCATGATAATACCCTTTCCTAAAACTCTTCCTTTGTAAGTCTACTCAACATTGATTATAACTTTTCTAACATCTTTGTCAATTTAATTGACAAAGATTAAAAGGCGGTCTATAGTTGATTAGACATTTAAGTATAGAAGGGAAGCCTCACATTGAATCAAGCAATAGATACAAACGGTAAAAGCTATAGCCGTACATGGTTAGTTGTCCTTCTTTTAGTCGGAACGTTCTGCACGGTTTTAAATCAGACGATTTTAACAACCGCATTTCCAACTTTAATGAAGTCATTTGACGTTACGACGTCAACAGTTCAATGGTTGACCACTGGATTTATGTTGGTTAACGGAATTATGATTCCAATTAGTGCCTGGTTAACATCCAGACTTAATTCAAAAGTTTTATATGAAAGTGCAATGATTATTTTCTTAATTGGAACAATTACTTGTTACATGGCGCCTAACTTTGGAGTCTTGCTAACAGGTCGTCTCATTCAAGCACTTGGTGTTGGGGTTACAATGCCATTGCTTCAGACGTTAATGCTATCAATTTTCCCAGCTGCTAGTCGTGGGACTGCAATGGGGTTAGCGGGATTAGTTATTGGGGTTGCACCCGCTATTGGACCGACACTTTCAGGTTGGGTAATTGATAATTACCAATGGCGTGATTTATTTGGAATGATTATTCCAATCGTGGCAATCGTTATTATTGCTGGTTTTTGGCTGATGAAGAGTGTTTTACCAACTAAGAAATCTGTATTAGATTGGCTTTCAGCCGCACTGTCAACAATTGGGTTTGGTTCCTTGCTCTATGGCTTCTCTGAAGTTGGAACAAAGGGTTGGGATGATCCAATTGTGATCACCGGACTTGTTGTTGGGGTTATCTTCATCCTCTTATTTGGTTGGAGACAATTAACCATGAAAGAACCATTCTTGGATTTACGTGTTTTAAAGAACCGTGAATTTTCAGTTTCAGCTCTGTTAAGCTCCGTTTCAATGATGGCCATGGTTGGAGTTGAAATGCTCTTACCACTTTACCTTCAGATAGTTCGTGGTGATTCAGCTTTCGAGTCTGGATTAACACTATTACCAGGAGCACTTATGATGGGTGTATTGAGTCCATTTACTGGCCGGATTTTTGACCGAATTGGTGCCAAACGGTTAGCCATCACAGGAATGTTCTTACTTCTGGCTGGTACTATTCCATTTGCCTTTATCACGAAGACGACACCAGTACCTTACCTTATCACTTTATATGCAGTTCGGATGGCCGGAATTGCCATGGCAATGATGCCAACGACAACTGCCGGGATGAACGCACTACCACTTAGAATGATGAGTAATGGGACTGCCGTTAATAATACATTGAGACAGGTTGCTTCGTCTGTTGGGACTGCTATCTTAATCAGTATTTCAACAAACGTTTCGAAGAGCAATACACCAGGGAAATCACTATTAAAATCAGACCCATTGTCATACAAGAGTGGCATATTTAATGGTATTCTTGATGGTTATCATGCTGCATTCTGGGCTGCTATTCTCTTCTGTATCGTTGGGTTCATTGTCGCATTCTTCATTAGTGGTCGTAGTCCTCGATCAATGAAGGTTTCAGTCGATGAAGGTGCTGACAAGTCAACAACTGCAAGGGGTGAAGCATAATGATTATTGCTAGTGTTGTTCTATTTGCAATTTTATTGTTCCTCTCAATGACGATGATCGATCGCGGAAATCTGCGGATAATCTTAGCACTTATATTTGGTGCGCTCACTGTTGTTTCGATGATGTTCATGACCTTTAACGATGCCAACCACTATGGCATGCATAAAGTTACCAAAACTGAAACATCAGATTTGATTTCAGTTTCACCATCAAAACAAATGAAAATGTTGCTTTATCAAAACGTTGGTACCTCTGGCAAAGAAAAGGTCTACGTTTACAAGACTCATCAAAGTCAGAAAAAGGCTTCGACCACTAATCCTGATCCTAAGAAAGCCAGCAACAGAGTTAAAACTGTATCAGGAACGCCAACACTTGTTACTAAAACAACCCGTTGGGAGTTCAACAGTAAAGCCTCTAAAGTTTGGTTTAATGCTTCAGGCTACGGTCACAAGTTAGTTAAACGTGAAAATACATTTAACATTAACAAAGACTGGATGGTCCTAAGCTCTACCCAAGCCAAAAAGCTTCAAAAACTCGTTAAGGCTAATCAAGCCAAAATGAAGACTGAAGCAAAGGCCTACGTAACTGCGCAAGTTAAAAAGTCAGTGACGGCCGCAATGACCAAGGATCCGACAATGTCTTCTACCGAACAAGCAAAAATTACCAAACAGGCAACTGCGAAAGCAACTGCCGATTATCAAAAACAAGCAATGGCTAAAATTATTGCTCAAGTTAAATAATAAATAAGTTGTTAATTAAAAAGGGGCGCCACTAACTAGATAATTTCTAGTTAGTGGCGCTCCTTTTGCTAAACAGCTTTGTACCATGGTTGTAATTTTGAAATTAATTGAATAACGCTGAGAAGCGACTCTTTGGCTTCTTTGTACGCTGGCATTTGATGGCCAAATTTTTCATTGAAGCCAGATAACCCATCGGCCACAAAGGCATATTCATATTGATAAACATTTTCATAAGCTGTCGCAAATTGTTTAAGTAATTCGTGATTTTCGCCATCGCTAAGCTGAAGCGCCATTTCAATTACTCGGAAATCCGTGTAGCCCAATTCAAACTGAATTGCCACCGCTCGAATGAATTCGTGTTGATTTTGAATGTGTTGGAAATGATGATCCGTGGTCCAAGCCAAGTTTTCTAATGATTTCTTAACATCCATCATTGTCATCTTAATTCCTCCTCGTATTATTAAAATTA
>NZ_AZGJ01000075.1 GCF_001436395.1 Secundilactobacillus malefermentans DSM 5705 = KCTC 3548
TGCCATCCATATTCACCATGGGAGCGAGGTTCCAATGAATATTTTAATAGACGGTTACGCTGGTTCTTCCCGAAAAAGACCAATTTTAGCCAAGTAACGACTGATGAGATCCTAGCAGCACTTGAACTAATTAATCAACGACCATTAAAAATACATCATCAACAGACTGCCATTGAAAGATTCCGGGCTTGTTCGGATTAAACTNATATTAAGGAACTTTTAGAAAAGCAATCAAAATAACCGTTATCGAAACCAGAAATGTAGATCCATACTACATTCCTGGTTTTTTTATTGGAGTCACAACAGTTGAATAATGCCAATTTCAGACCTAACATTAAACTAGAAGGTTTATAAGAATACGGAGGTAATTAAATGCGAACAGTTTCACTGAAGGTCATGCATGAATCAATGGAATTATCATACTCTGAAAAGGATAATCAACCGCCCTTTCGGAAATTTATGATTGCGTATGATAAGAAACAGAAAATTGGTGAGAATCTTGAAAAAATTAAGATTGCACTAGCTGGCTTGTCTTTTGACGCTGGTATTATTGAAGATCCGCTGATTTATAACTTTTCAGACACGATTGTTGGCATTAATCATCAGCAAATTGATATGGGACTTGCTCTCACAAACATGCTAAATATTCCAGTCGTTAGCGAGCAAGCTGTCAACACATCGGGACTGGCCGAAGCTGTTTCTCAGAAGAAAAAGTATAATGAGTGGCATCTCGACTACTTTGGGCAATATAACGGTAAACGTAACTATGGGCAGGAGGCAATGCTGACCATTGGTAATGGTTACTTGGGACTAAGAGGTGCTTACGTTGAAGCAAACGCTGATTCCAATAATTACCCTGGCATGTATGTTGCTGGCGTCTATAATCAACTGACAACGAACATAAATGGACGTCAAGTGACCAATGAAGATTTAGTAAATCTACCAAATGCGCAGTATCTCTCCTTTGGCGTTGATCATCAAAATCCGTTCAAAATTGATAAAGATGATATTCAGGAAATATACCGTAGTTTGGATCTTAAAAATGGTCAGTTAAGCACGTCCATGCTCATTCAACTATCAACCGGACACCTGCTTGAAATAAAAACCACAAAAGTTGCGGATATGGTCAATTGGCACCGATTTTCAATCAAATATGACATAACCCCAGTCAATTTTACCGGGAGTCTACAAGTTTATTCAAAAATTGATGCGGCTGTAATCAACGGTAATGTAGAACGATACCAAGATTTTGACCAGCACCACATTGATGTCACAAGCATGAGCAGTCAGGATAATGTTGTCCTGTTGGCGGGACAAACAAAGCAGTCAAAGATCCAATTTTGCGTGGGAAGTACCCTGTCCCTTTCTGAATCAACGGACAAGCTAAAAATTCAAACAACGAACGATAAGCAGCAAATTCTTCAAGTTGCTTCCGTTCAGGTTACAGCTGGTCAGTCATTTTCTTTTGAAAAAACAGTAGCTGTTCACACAAGCCTTGAAACAAAAGGCGATTTAGCTGCGGCAACAACGGCTGATTTACCCCATCAATTATTTGATGCTATTTCTAAAGATACGACAACCTATTGGACTGATACCTGGAAAAAAATCGACATCCAAATTGAAAATGACATTAGCAGTCAAAAACTGACGCGTGTCAATCTATACCATTTAATGATTTCTGGAGCTGCAAAGGAATCTGGCAAGTTAGATGCATCAATTGGCGCCCGTGGATTACATGGTGAAGCCTATCGGGGTCATATTTTCTGGGATGAAATGTTTTTCATGCCATTTTATGCGCTTCACTATCCTAAAATTGCTAAATCCTTATTGATGTACCGCTATAATCGCCTTGATGCAGCCCGTGACTACGCCAAGAGCGAAAGCCATGAAGGTGCCATGTACCCGTGGCAATCTGGATTAAAAGGTGACGAGCAATCTCAGTTTGTTCATTTAAACCCAGTTACCCACCAATGGGATCCAGATAACAGTCGCTTGCAGCGGCATGTTTCAATTGCCATTGCGTACAATGTGCTCTATTACGTCAACATCACTGGCGACACCACTTTTATGAACCAATATGGTCTTGAAATGCTTCTCTCCATTGCCAAATTTTGGATTAGTATGAGTCACTATGATTCCAAAGAAAAACGCTATAATATTTCTGGAGTGATGGGTCCGGATGAGTTTCATGAAAACTACCCTAACTCTGATAAGCCTGGCCTAACAAACAACGCTTATACAAATATCATGGTTGCTTGGCTATTCGACCAGATTTTAGAAATAGCCCCTAAAATTGATAAAAAAATTCTCACCACTGTGGAAAATAAATCCAAATTCAGTCATGAGGATCTAGTGAAGATGACAGATATTTCTTCAAAATTAAAACTAAGCATAAATTCATCTGGCATCATTGCCCAATTTGAAAATTACTTCAAACTCCCAAGACTCGACTTCGATGCTTATCGAAGAAAGTACGGAGATATTTCAAGAATGGATCGGCTCTTAAAATCAGAAGGTAAATCACCTGATGCCTATCAAGTAGCAAAGCAGGCAGACGCTCTTATGGCTTACCATTTGATTAGTCCTAAATCAGTTGAGGCAGTTATTCAGAAACTGGGTTACAAACTGCCGAACGGGTATCTAACTCGAAATATTCAGTACTATTTAGATCGAACGACTCACGGTTCAACGCTCTCCAGAATTGTGTATGCAGTTCTAACCGCGATGGATCAAAACATGGATCAATCTTGGAAATTCTTCTCGACCGCCCTCTTTTCAGACTATTATGATATTCAGGGTGGAACTACCGCTGAAGGAATTCACCTAGGCGTGATGGGCGCCACTATTCTGATTGAAACTCGTGATTATGGTGGCGTTCATTATGAAAATAACCAATTATCTGTCTCACCAAAGCTGCCGGATGAATGGACGACGATTCATTTTAAAGAAGCGTTTAGGGGGAACTGGTTTGATTTTTCAATTAGTCATCATTTAGTGACTGTCAAATCAGAAAAGCCAGCAATAATAACTGTTTGCGGGAAAAAAGTTAATTTAGAAGCCAATAAACAAGAAAAAACAACCTATTAAACAAAATGACGGTGGCAACTAAAAATTGCCACCGCCTTTTTATTTTATTATCCGATTAATTTAAAATGCTTCAATCCGTTTGCAATACCATCATCCATATTCGTTGTCGTAATGTATGCTGCCTTCTCTTTAGCCAATTTGTGCCCATTCCCCATTGCAATCGGCGTATCAACGACATCAAACATCTGCAAATCATTTAATTGATCCCCAAACGCGTAGGTATGAACCCCATCCAAATGGGCGGTCTTTAATAATGCCTCAATCCCGGTTCTTTTAGAAACACCAAATTTCATCGTATCTAAAGCTCGTGGATTGTTTCGGACAAGTGATAGTTTATCTTTAAACTGGGTCTGATATAGTCCTTCTTTATCTGTATTAAAGACGTTCATAAAATTAATAGGCTCTTTTAAATAAAACTTTGGATCAACTTTTGCGGTTAGTCTAAGTGCTTTAAAGTTTGCCCTGGTTAAGTCATTTTCTTTATTTAATCTAACTCCTCGATTATTAAAGTAGCCCACCACGTCACCTTGCTGCGTTGCAAAATCCGTAAACTCTTCAATTAGCTTTGGATCAAGTGTTTCAGCCAACAACTTTTGACCACGGTACTGAACGTAGCTTCCATTTGCACTCACAACCGAGTCAATTCCAGTTTCGTCTAGCAATGATTTAATTTCAAAAATGTTCCTACCGGTTGAAATAACTGGTAAAATATCTTTATGCTGTAATTGATGGATGGCTACTAAACTTGACGGCAAAATGTGCTTATCGTCATCAAACAGGGTTCCATCTAAATCAAAAAATACAATTGCTTTCGTCATAATAATGTCTCACTCTCCATATTTAATATTACGACTCCATTGTAACGCAGCTACGGCAAAGATGAGATTTTAACGAAATTCTCAAAAAGTTCAAAAATAGATGTTGTGTCAAATTAGAATATGTTACACTATATATTGTAGATTTCAATAAAAAGAGGGGCTATCATGGTGATTATTACAGCAGGAATGATTGGCGTTGGAAAAACGACATTATCAGGAAAGATTGCAAAACATCTGAATTCAAAACCATTTTTTGAACCAGTTGGCGACAATCCAGTTTTACCATTATATTATAAGGATCCAAAACAGTATGGCTTTTTACTTCAGATTTACTTTTTAAACAAGCGATTCGCAATGATTAAACAGGCTCTAGCAGACGATAACAATGTCCTAGACCGTTCAATTTATGAGGATGCCCTATTTACTAAGGAAAACAATGCTGAAGGAAACATCTCAGATACAGAATTGAATGTTTATCTTAAATTACTAGATAACATGATGACTGAACTGGATGAGTTACCAAAGAAAGCACCTGATTTATTAGTGTATGCTTCTAGCGACTTTGACACGATTCTTTATAGAATCAAGAAACGTGGACGAGATTATGAGCAATTTGACAATAATCCAGAGCTGGAATCTTACTACGAAAAGATCTGGACTGCTTATCAAGAATGGTTCAAAAATTATGATATTAGCCCTAAGATCAAGATTGATTTACAAAAATACGATCTTGAAGTTCCAGGCAACGAAAAAATTGTACTTGATCAAATAGATGAAGCACTTGCAAAGATTTGTAAGCCAAGTATTTCAGAAGCAATATAAACAAAAAACACCAATCAGCTGATTGAAGTGAACCCCAAATA
>NZ_AZGJ01000076.1 GCF_001436395.1 Secundilactobacillus malefermentans DSM 5705 = KCTC 3548
CAATATTTGGGGTTCACTTCAAATTCTCGCTCTTTTTGTATATTCCTGAATATTGCAGCCTAGTCGGGTTCCTAAAGGCTACTTCCTACGCCTAGCTACGATCAACGAACAATCCCAAGTTCAGGATTATTCGTTAATCTAGGCTACGCTCGGAAGCAAAACGCCTTTCGTCTCACCTTTTTAGACCATCTTCGACTTTCTTCGATGGTTCACTGAAATTCTAATCATTTTATCCAACTCGGTCACAACCAATGTGACAAAACCGGCAGCAACCACAATTCCCCATTGCATCAGGTTCATGTCAGCTGTCTTAAAGACGCCTTGCATAAATGGTTGATAAACCAGGAACATTTGGAGAACCAGCAATAATCCAATCATGACAAACGCCATTGGGTTGGAGAAGAAATGACGACCAAACGCCAAATGCGGTGTCCGAATGTTGAACAGGTAGAAAATCTTACCCATGATGATGACGTTAACGGTAATGGTACTTGCAACCATGTGCGACACGCCACTTGAAGTCAGCCAGTCGAAGACCCAAAGTCCCATTGCTGCAATCAAAATCGATACGTAGGTTAGCTGGAACACATCTCGTTTGTTAAGCAAGGCGGTTCCCGTTTTCCGTGGTGGCCGCTGCATAATACCCTCTTCTTCAGGTTCAAAAATAAAGGCAAACTGAATCGTAATGGCCGAAACCATGTTAATCCAGAGCAATTGTGTTGGCACCAGCGGAAGCGCTTGTTGCATGATGATACTAAAGGCAACAATCAATCCTTCGGCGAAACTAGTTGGCAACAGGAAGGCAATTGTCTTTTTTATATTGCTATACAAACGGCGACCTTCACGAATGGCTTTGGTCATCGTCGTAAAGTTATCATCAACCAAAATCATATCGGCTGCATCCTTCGCAACATCGGTTCCCTTGATACCCATGGAAACCCCGATATCCGCTTTCTTCAAAGCTGGCGCATCGTTGACACCATCCCCAGTCATTGCGGTAATCTTACCGTTCTTCTGGTAAGCATCGATAATGGCCAACTTATTTCGCGGCGTTGTTCTAGCGAACACATTATAGTGGCTAATATTTGCTTTTAACTCATCTGGTGTCATCTTATCCAGTTCAGCACCGGTAATCGTTCGAATTTGATCAGCCAGGCCAAGTTGACGACCAATTGCTGCGGCAGTATCCGGATGATCACCGGTAATCATTTTAACTTCCACGCCGGCAGTGTGCATTTCCTTAAGCGCAGAAATAACTTCTTCACGAGGTGGATCAATGATACCAACAATTCCAAGGAAATCAATCCCTTGATTTCGCAAGGTCTCGTGGGTCACTTCATCGACAGTTGAGTCGACAACCTTATGGCCGACCGCCACAACTCGTTTACCTTCATGCGTTAACTCATGGATAACTTCATCCCATCTGCTGCGGTCGAAACTAGGATCAGAAATTGCAGCCATTTGGTATAGCTTATCGGGGGCACCCTTAATGAAAATTTCGTGCTGCCCGGTGGCATCCTTGTCCAACCTAGCAATGTAACGATAATCCGAGTCAAATGGAATCCGGTCTAGCTCTTCCAATTCTGGCTGATCAGGACCAAATCCCTTATGATATAGGGTTAAGAAGGCTCCATCGGTTGGTTCACCGTTAATAACCCAATGCCCATCTTCTTCTTGGAGCATCGTGTCATTTGCTTCAAATCCAGCAATTAATAGCTTTTGTAAGTCAGCATCCGATTTGATATCGATTGCTTGTTGATCCAATTTGATTTGACCTTCAGGCGCATAACCCGTTCCGGAAACCGTGTAGCTCTTGGTTGCCGTAATGATGTCCTGTGCGGTCATTTCGTTCTTCGTTAATGTCCCAGTTTTATCAGTTGCAATCACGTCAACCGTTCCCAACGTTTCAACGGCAGGTAAGGTCTTCACGATTGCGTTATGCTTGGCCATTTTGTTGACACCCATTGCCAAAATAACGGACGTTGAGGCAGGTAGTCCTTCAGGAAGCGACCCCACCACCATCGTTACAACGGCTAATGCTAAAGTTGGCAGTGAGTAGAGGTTCGTCCACCAACCAATTCCAAATAGAATTACCGCAATAGCAATAATAAAGTATGAAATCCATTTGCCAAGACCATCTAGCTCAACCATTAATGGCGTTTTGGCTGCCTTAACGTTGCTAACATCGGTCGCAATTTGACCTAACTCTGTGTCATGACCAGTTTGCACAACAATTCCAGTGGCACTCCCATTTGTAACGGCGGTACTGGCATAGGCCATGTTGGTCCGTTCTGCCAATGGGGTTTTTGAATCTGTGAGCGGGTCAAACGTCTTAAGAACGGAATCTGCTTCACCCGTTAGCGCTGATTCTTGGACTCGCAGGTTATCAGAATCTAAAAGACGCATATCTGCCGGGATATTATCGCCGGCTTCAAGGTACACAATATCCCCAATCACCAATTCACGGGCCGGAATATCAGTTCGCGTCCCATCCCGAATCACGGTTGCTTCGGTAGATAATAGGGACTTTATTTTGTCCAGCGCATTGCTGGCGTTAACTTCTTGAAAATAACCAATCATTGCATTGATAATAACGACCAGCCCAATAACGATGGCATCTGAATAATGCTGGAGCAGCAGCGTCATTGCCGCTGCAAATAGCAGAATATAAATAATGACATTATTAAACTGACGCAAAAAGATTACCCACTTGGGCGTTGCGTTTGCCGTTAATTCGTTCGGGCCATTTTTAGCTAAAAGACTCTTGGCGGCACTGGAACTTAACCCATTTTCAACGTCTGAATTAAACTCAGTTAAGACCTCGGATCCTTGTTGCGTAAAATAAGACGCCGGTCCAGGTTTTGAATCTGGTGTTTCAATTGGCTTTTTTTCCATGAAGTTCATCATCCTCCGTATATTTAGTTCCATAAGTATATCATAGGCGTATCTATCAGAAAATATTTTAATCTCAATTATAAGATTTATGTAAATGAAAAAGCTGAATTCTTTCCAAAATTTCAGCTTCGTCACTTCTATTAATGTTGCGTCGTTGGTCGAATCACGATTTCATTAATTGCCGTATCAGCTGGGGCCTCAACTGCATAGGCAACCGCTTCAGCGACACGTTCTGCATCAATTGCAAAATCTGCGTATAATTTGTCGACTCGCTTTTTAGTTTCCGGATCCGAAATTGTGTCGGGTAATTCTGTCGCAACCGCACCCGGTGAGATAACGCTCACGCGAATATTGCTTCCGGCAATGGCTTCTTCTTGACGTAACCCTTCACTAATAACCCGAACTGCGTACTTTGTAGCACTGTAGACGCTACCGCCTGGGTGAACCGCATGGCCGGCAACGGAAGACGTGTTAATAAATTGGCCTGATTTTTGTTCGCGCATAAATGGAAGTGCTGCGGCAATACCGTACAGAACACCCTTAATGTTGACGTCAATCATGCGATCCCATTCATCAATTTTGTACTTATCCAAAGTTGATTGGGGCATCAATCCCGCATTATTCATCCAAACGTCAATTTTGCCGTAAGTCTTTACCGCAAACTTGGCCAACTCAGCAACTTCACTTTTATTGGTGACATCTGTCACTTGGTAGCTTGCGTCGCCGCCCACCGCTTTAATTTCAGAAACTAATTTTTGCAAACGATCTTCCCGTCGTGCACTCACGACAATCTGATTTCCGTTTGCGGCTAATTTCTTGGCAGTTGCTTCGCCAATTCCACTTGAAGCTCCGGTAATAACAATCACTTTACTCATCACATACATCTCCTCAATCATATTAAGTCCATTATAGTCGTTTTGCGCACAAAAATAGGATTCAAGTCTTCTCTTACTTGAATCCCTTATGAGGAAATATTCTCGATAGTCGAAATGTTACGCTTAAAATCTTTAATCACTTAACACCTTCATATTCAATTACACGATGTTTCTATCCTGACCTACCTGCTTCAATCATCTATGACGTTAGTCGGTGTGGCTTTACCATTCACCCAATATGCAGGCTAAGCGGCGGTATGAAACATTGTGGAGAAACCATTAACAAACTTCTTAATGAGCTACTACCTCCACTGATCGTATCTTTACTTTTAAAACATTGGAGCTTTTAAATCTATTCTCTAAAGAAAGTTGACGCTTAATTCTTGAAGCTAAAATCTGATGCTTCTAAACTACTTGCATCGCCGTAATCCCAAACATTTGAGCCCGTTTCGAACTTCCTGATACTTTCAGACCCCTTCCAACTTTCGCTGGAAAATCACTCTGACGGATTACGTTCAACCAGTGGTTAATCTTTCTGAATCGGTACTACATTGTTACTTAATACCTACTTGAGAAGTCGATTATCGAGGATTAAGACCTTTCCTCACTTAGAAATATACCATATCTTGTAAGCGATTACAAACAATACACTCACCATTTTAGTTCCTTTTTTATAACTGTTTAATTGCCTTGATATGTGGGTCTTTTAGCACAAACCATCTTTTTATGTTATACTGCGTTTCAAGGTGCCAAACCTTGCGGATTGAGAAATCCGCGCGCGATTTATCGCGCCGCACTTCTATTGAAGTGCTCAGCAACCACATCGACTACATTGTGGTTGCTTTTTTCTACGATTAGTCAA
>NZ_AZGJ01000077.1 GCF_001436395.1 Secundilactobacillus malefermentans DSM 5705 = KCTC 3548
CGCTGTCTTTTTTTATTTGAACTTCACTATCGTAGTTGTTTATATAAAATTTAATAGTGTTTGAATCGTCCCATTTTCTATCAAAATATAAATTCCTAAGCCAATAAACACTATAGGAACAAGGATTCGTTCATATTTTTCTAAGGTTTCGGAAACAAAAGAAATCTTGGCTAATTTGTAACTGATATAGCAAAGAACCGCAACAGAAATAGCAAATACGATTAGAGCGGTGACAATCTCTGAAAAAGATAACGAGGCAAAGTAAGGAATATAAATCCCTAAGTTATCGCCACCAGAAGCAATTGTTATTAAGGCAACGGTCCAAAAGAAGCGGTTTGTTCCTCTTGATTCAAGCTTTTCAACGACTTCCTCTTCTTCTTCCTCCTCTTCGCCAACCAATGCCACTCTGATTCCTAAGAAAATCGGAATTAGACCGAGAAGCCCAATGATCCAATCTTGCGGAATGAAATTCAGCACATATGCTGCAAATAAACTTACGGCTACTAAGATACCTGTTCCTAGATATTGACCCCAAAAAATCTGACGGAGCCCTTTTTTTGTATGACTTTGAGAAAAAATAATCAGCAAGATAAATAAATAATCAATGCTGGTAGAAACGTAAACAGCGAGAGCTGATAAAATACTTTGTAACAAAATAACTTCCTCCAAACTAAATTTTCATAGATATATTTTCTGACAACTTTAGAAAATCCTGCACAGCGGAAAGTATCTCTTCATTCGCTAAAGAATAATAAACTACTTTTCCATCTTGACGTGATTTTGCTATTTCGTTCTTTTTCAAAAAACGTAAATGGTGTGACGTTGTAGCAATACTAGCATTAAGTATCGCCGCTAAATCACAAACGCACATCTCCTTATAAGTTTCTAAAGTATAAAAAATTTTAATCCTAGAAGAATCGCTAAAACATTTTCCTAATATAAGTAAAGTTGAAAGGTCTTTATCTTTTAAATTGTTTTTAACACTAGCTACTTTTTCTTTATGTATACTGTTAGTTGTACATACTTCTGCGTTCATTAATTTAACCACCCCCATTCAAACGAACGTTTGAATGAAGTATAGCTATCTAAGCATTGTTTTGTCAATAAGTAGTTAATCTGTAGACAATTCAAATAAATTCAACATTGATAAAACAAGATTATTGATACACTATTTTAAGCAATTTCATGTATTCACAACATCTTTGACGTACTTAAACAAGTACGTTACAATAGTAAAAAAGATGTTAAAGGGAGGAATAGCTTATGTCTATCGTAAACCCTAGCCAAGCTAGAAAAGTCTTTTATCAACTATTGAAAGACGTCAATAAAACTAACGAACCCATTTATATCTCCGGCAAAAACGAAGAAAGTGAAGCCGTCATGGTCAGTAAAAAAGACTGGGACGCAATTCAAGAAACATTATACCTGCAATCTGCTGGCGTAGCAGATGTGATCCACCAGCGTGAACAAGAAAATGAGTTTGTTGCATTGGAGGATATCGATTGGGATACTCTGTAAAATTAGCAAAATCAGCTACAAAAGACCTGAAACATTTAAAAGGGGCTCATTTAGATCAAAAATTTAAAGATCTCATGGAAGTTTTAAAAGAGAATCCGTTCCAAAATCCCCCGCCTTATGAGAAATTAGTCGGAAATTTAAAAGATAAATATTCACGTCGTTTAAATATTCAACACCGAGTGGTTTACACTGTTGATAATGACGCAAAAGAAGTCATTATTTGGTCGACTTGGACGCACTACGAAAGATAGAAAACCACTTTCAAAAAAGTGAATTTCTATCTTTTTTTTATGTAATGTTCTTGTCTTTTTTCGGACCAACTACCGAAAAAAAGACAGTACATAAAGGGACATTTTTTTCGACGCCAACGACGAAAAAAACCGGCTTGATCTTGCCAGAAAAAGAGACCGAAATGGACACATTTCAAGTCTCTTTTTTGGGATCAAAACGGCTACGTTTTGACAGTTTTTCAAGGGGGCTTGGGGGTGCGTAGCGTTCCCCCAACAAGGTCGTTTGCGCCACGAAGTGGCTAGCAAACATAGAGCTTGCCAAACCCCTTAAAGAAGCATAACACTAACGGCCGAGTGCGCCTTAGTGTTATGCTTCTTTCTGAACGACAGAGAAGAAAAACAGGGGGTGGGACTAGTGAGCGAACGAGAGATTTTTGAGGCCACTTTTGCGGAGGCCAAACCGAAGCGAAAAGAGCCGAAACAAATCAGCTTTCGAGTGAGCGAATCCGAATTTGAAAAGTTGAAGCGCTCCGCTGAAACTTTTCAAATGAGTGTGCCGGCTTTTGTAAAAAGCAAGGCACAAGGGGCTAAGCTCGTAACGCCGAAAATTGACCGACCAGGAGCCGTGGAGATTGCCAAGCAATTACGCGCGATTGGAAATAACGTCAATCAGATGGCAAGAGCAACGAACACTGCCGAATTGGATCCGAATTTAGCCGCCAACCTAACGGCTGAATTGCAACAAGTACAAAAGGAGTTGAATCAGATATGGCAACAATTAAATTAGCGCGCAGCACCAGTTGTTCTCGCTGCATTAACTACGCTGAACCGCGGGCAACGGTCAAAAGCGGCTTCAATTGTGACGTGAACTACGCCAAAACCCAAATGAAAGCTACTCGCATGATTTATGGCAAAGACGATAAAGTTCAAGCGCATACCTTGATTCAGTCGTTTAAGCCCGGTGAGGTCACTCCGGAGCAAGCTAATGCCTTAGGTTATCAATTGGCCGAAAAAGTCGCTGACGGTCACCAAGTAGCCATTTATACGCATACCGATAAAGATCACATTCATAATCATTTAGTGATTAATAGCGTGAATATGGATACCGGCTTAAAATTTCAAGCGCATGGACAAAAAGCCATTCAAGAAGTTAAAGATATGAACGATCAGATTTGTCTTGAGCATGGCTTAACGATTCCCGAAGAACCCGCTAAAGTTCGTTATACTACAGCGGAAAAGTCGTTATTGGAAAAAGGAAAAAGCAGCTGGAAAGACGAAATAAGAGAAGCTGTCGATTATTCAGTGAGTCGTACAAGCGATTTTAAGAGCTTTTCAGCGCTTTTAAATAAAAATGGGGTAGATGTTAAACTGAGAGGAAAAACGATCACCTACACCCATTTAAACGCCAATAAAAAGGTGAGAGCGAGCAAGTTAGGCAGTGAATATGAAAAGGAGACGATTTTTAATGGCTTTGAAAGACACATTGAACCAACCGAAACGAGAGATCTCACAACAGACCGATCAGGAAACAATGAGCCAAGACCTGCAGCAACTGATTCAAGTTTTGACCGAGATCCGGAACTACAGCGGAGCGACGCTGCAACAGAAAAGCTTGGAGAAAGCCAATCTGGAGAACAATTTACAAGAGATTCAGCAAGTGACGACTACAGTCCTGAACAACTTCAACAGCAGCTTAACCAACTTAGAGACCACACAAAACAGCTTCAACGAGACAGCTCAAAAGCAGTCAAACGAATCTTTGAAACGCCTGAAAACGATCTTGAGCGACCTTTTAGAGCAAAATCAGACCGAAATCGCGAAGATTCAGAGCGAAATGAGCCAGAACAACCAACAGTTAAGCGAGATCAACCAGACTATAACCAAGACAATGGACCAAGTCTTTGAGCAGTTAAACGCTGAAATCAAGCGAACCAATCAAAGATTAACCTTTAGAACGGTTTTAACCAACTTATATGCTAGTGTACCTACTGGTATCGTTGTGGTGGCGCTTATGTGGCTACTTAATTTCTTTAATTTATGGTAAAAAAGAGTTTATGCTTACATAATGGCTCTCTTAAATGGAATTGAAATATTCAGGAGAGTTATCAAGTTTAAATCAATTTAAAGCTGCTAAAAACCCTCTTAGGCATGCTTCAACTTGATTAGAGGTCCTTTTACAAGCATTTACTCTAAAGTTGAAAATAGAGCTGTTTATTTAGCTTTTATTTCATACAATGGTTCGATCAGTCGAGCGTAAGTCGAGACACAGCTTTTTGCCAACGCTTTTGATTTCTTAAATTTCTTTTTTAAGCTTGTAAAGCAAGCTATCCTTATAAATTCTTAATAACTCTTTAGATGTCTTTTTGTCTGACTAAGAACGACATTTTGTCTGTTGAGAAATCACGAGCAATTTATGTATCGTTTATTTTATTTTATTTTTTAGTGAAATAAAGAAGAAGTATTTATATTTATCTTAAATACTTTGTCTTTTAAACCTTTTGTGAGAAAAAAAAGGCAGTTATACCAAGGGTTTTAACGTTTATATAAGTACCAAAAGCGATGTATGT
>NZ_AZGJ01000078.1 GCF_001436395.1 Secundilactobacillus malefermentans DSM 5705 = KCTC 3548
TACACATAATTATTTAAACACTCTAAAGAGTTGATGAATGGTCAAAGAATCCACGAATTAGTTTTGTTAGAAAGTTTGATCAAAAGCAATAATATTAATTTGGACCAATTTAAAAAGAAAATAAGAAGTTATGATGGGTACGTTGATAATAATGTAATAAATTCTGTTATAAATGTTTTATCGTTGAATTTCTACACAGCGGAAGGGAAAGACAAGTATGGTGGAAAAGGAATTGTAACATTTAGGGAAGATGAGTTTAAAATGTCTAAGTCTTTTGAGACATTAATTAAAAATGAACAATTTAAAGAACTGTTTACTGATGTAATAAGAGTTGCCCTTTCCAAAAATAAAGAATATATACAGAATGAAAGATTGACACTATATAATAAATATACTCGGAAAGACGTATGTCGACTTTTAGACTGGGATACTGACAATAGTGCAACGATTTTTGGCTATAAAGTTTATCAAGATACTTGTCCAATTTTTGTAACATATTCGAAGTCATCGGATATAGATAATAACGTAAAATATGAGGATCAATTTTTAAATCAAAGGATTTTTAAGTGGTACACTAGAAACCCTAGAAAAATAGATTCTCCAGAGGTGCAAAAAATTCTTTCTGGTAGTGAGTCCGGAAGTATGAAAATCCCCTTGTTTATTAAGAAGAGCGATGATGAAGGCAAAGATTTCTTTTATATGGGGATGGTAGCGGTAGATAAATCCTCAGTTGTTCAGGAAAGTATGCCAGGAAAAACGGGGGCGGTACCAGTAGTTACCATGAATTTTGTTTTAAACAATTCAGTCCCGTATGATAAGTATGTAAGCATAACAGATGTACCAATATCAGCTAATTAATGAGTAAGCGTAATTTTTAATTACGCTTTTTCTTATTCTCACATTACATTTTTCCAAACATATTGTTTCTTAATCTTCTATATAGTATATTTAAAGCGCTTACAAAAATAACTAATCACTTTCAGGAGGCTTTCATCATGACAAGAATTGCAATTGTAACCGGTGGCGGACAAGGTATCGGCGAGGGTATCGCGAAACAACTTGCTTCAGATGGATTAACTGTAGCGGTTGCTGACTTAAATCAGGGGAATGCTGAAAAAGTCGCTGCTGAAATTGGTGGTGGCGCAAAGGGCTACTATGTTGACGTAGCTAAGAAACAGGCTGTGTTCGATTTAGTAGACGCTGTTGTGAAAGACTTTGGTCAACTAGACGTCATGGTGAATAACGCTGGTATCGCAGAAATTGGAGCAGTTATTGATGCCTCTGAGGAAGATATTAATAAAATTTTCCAAATTAATGTTAACGGTGATATTTATGGAATTCAGGCAGCGGCTACTCAATTTAAGAAACAAGGCAATGGTGGCAAAATTATCAATGCTTGCTCAATTGCAGGTCATGAAGGATTTGAATTATTGGGAATTTACTCAGCTACGAAATTTGCTGTACGTGGTCTAACACAAGCTGCTGCAAAAGAGTTGGCAAAGGATCAAATTACTGTAAATGCCTATTGCCCTGGAATCGTATTGACGCCAATGTGGGATCAAATTGATGCTGAAATGGCAAAAATTTACGATGTTCCGTTGGGTGATACCTTACAGAAATATATCGATGGAATTGCATTAGGCCGTGGTGAACAACCAGCCGATGTTGCTAATTTAGTATCATTCCTTGCTGATAAGAAATCAGATTACATTACGGGTCAATCAATTATGGTTGATGGTGGAATTAATTTTGCATAGAGTAAAGTGAATCAAAAAATGGTTATCTACAATTTACAGTAGATAACCATTTTTGTGTAAGTTATTCTTCTATTCCGTCTCACTCACCGTCTTACCCACTCTCACGCTCTTCACCTCATACACACCAATTCCAATCACGAATCCAATGATTGCTGGCACAAGCCATGCAAATCCTTGCGCGAAGAATGGCACATATTTGCTCTCAAATCCAGTAAGGGCTTGGACAAAGGCTGACTTTGCGATAAAGGCAGGACCCGCATTCAGGCCATCGATAAGGGCTGGCACAATGGTGAAAATGGTCGTGCAAATGTAAACAACTCTGGCACGATGGAATAGGGGTGATGCTAGAGAAAGCAGAATCAACGTAATACATAGTGGGTAAATGAACATCAAGAATGGCATGGCAATCGCAATAATCGTTGCAAAACCGAAGTTAGAAACGCCAAATGAAATGATCGAAACGGCGATTACATAGGTTTTGTAGCCAAACTTGGGGAAGAGCCCACTGAACGCTGTAGCAAACGAGGTGGTCACCCCAACGGCAGTCGTCAAACAGGTGATGGTTGCCATGATTGCGAGGATGTAGACGCCAGCGTTACCAAAGAAGAACTGGGTGATTTGGCCAAGGGCAATCCCACCATCGGCAGCAATTTTGAAATGGCCCAGGCTGGTGGCACCAATGTATGCCAAGCCAGTATAGATAACGGCCATAGCACTTGCCGCAATGATTCCGGCTTTAACGGTCAAATGAGCGACAGTGGATTCCTTTTTGACGCCGAGGGCTTTGATAGCTGTGATAACGACGATTCCAAATTCAACGGAAGCAAGGGCGTCCATCGTTTGATAACCTTGAATGATTCCGTTTGTTGTAGAACCACTTCGCCAAGCGCCAGTAACTGCTTGACCAGCGGTGGTGCCCATTGGCTTGAAGATGGCAACGGCAATTAAGATCACGACCATGATGATGAAGGCGGGGTTTAAATAGCGGCCCACATAGTCAACGACTTTATGTCGATTGAGTGAAAGAAAGATGACAGCCGTGAAGAAACAAGCTGAATAGATGAGGAGCCAAAATGGGGCTGAGGCTGCACTAACATGAGTTGCAATTCCAAATTCAAATGGAACAGTTGCGGTCCGTGGCGTGGCAAAAGCGGGGCCGATGGCGATGTACAAAATAACGGTAAAAATTAAAGCGTACGTTTTGCCAATGGGTTGCGCTAATTCGAAGACACCATGCGTTCTGGTGATGGCGATTGCGGCAACGCCGAGGAGTGGCAAAATTGTTCCGGTAATAATGAAGCCAATAATTGAAGAAATAAATGCTGAACCTGATTGCTGACCAATTTGGACGGGGAACGTTAAGTTAGAAGCACCAAAATACATTCCAAAGAGCATTGAAGCAACGACAATAAGTTCTTTCCAGGTAAATTTACGAGTTTGTTCCATTTTTAGAGCTTCCTTTCAGATTCTATATTTTTAAATGAGAAATAAAAAAACGCCCCTTGGATTAATAATCCAAAGGACGTTTACACGCGTTACCACCTTAATTTACGAGCTTTTCACAAAACTCATCTTACCATGTACGCCTTATTTTTCGTCAAAAATAGGTGATACACTGGCACGATATTGGGTGCAACCATCATCATCTTTACGATGATGCCGCTCATCTTCATCTTTCAAAACTAGGAAATGTGCCTTCGCAGCGCCAAGCACTTTCTAAAAATTCGCTAGTTCATACTCCATGAAAACTTCCACACGGTTTTCTCATTTATATCTAATGATTGTCATTGTAGAACGGATGAAACTGAATGTCAAATGAGAATTTATTTCTTCAACGTAAATTTGAAGGTAATGGGTGCTGGATCGGAATGTTCGAGATATTCCTTCAAATTTTGCTTACGTTGGGCTTCTTCTTGTTCCCATTTCATATCGAATTCATTTAAAAGTCGTTCAGCTTCCGTATCCCCAGACTCGGCACGCTTGGTCAATTCTTTACGCGCAAGATTGGAACTGAACCCAGCTGAAAATCCGTGATTTCCGTGAACTAACCGTCGGGCTAACTCTTCGTTACTTTTTTCTGCATCAGATGCCATCTTAATTTTCCTCATTTTCCTATGCTTTAATCAATCATATCGGAGTTTGGCGGCTGAGACAACCGCATTTAGGATTCTTTAAGGAGTAGGGAATTTAATTATAGTTCCAGAGAAATAACGAATTTAAAAAGTGATTGGACTTTGGCGGTACCGAGTTTTGGACTATCGGCTGATTTGTTCAATTGACGAGGAAGTTGTGACGATCAATGTTTTGTTACTAGGGCATCGGAAAGATAGCTATAAATTATCTGAAACTTATTTTGAGAAATAGAAAAAGTGGCTGGGACAAAAGTC
>NZ_AZGJ01000079.1 GCF_001436395.1 Secundilactobacillus malefermentans DSM 5705 = KCTC 3548
ACCATTACTTTTGATAACGGTGCTGAGTTCTCCAGCTTGAGCCAAGTCCACGGAACCGACATCTACTTTGCCCATCCTTATTCACCATGGGAACGCGGAACCAATGAGAATACTAACGGCCTTTTACGTGAGTTCTTCCCGAAAGGCAGATCCTTGGTATCAGCTTCACTCATTGATATTCAGTCGGCTCAAGACACTTTAAACCACCGGCTAAGGCGGTCACTGAACTACCGATCCCCAGCCGATCTAATGCCTGGACTAGCTTAGCACTAGACCACTTCTGAGAATAGATTCTCTGTGTTGCACTTGATTTGACAATTGAGGTACTTAAAAGTCGACCACAACTCATGTGATCGATTCAAAATCCCTATTCGACAACTTTGGTCCACTCGTCAATCGTCTTGCCGTTTTCATCCTTCAAAACCAGCCAACTGTTGGTGCCGGCAAAATAGAGAAAGAGGCCCACTTCATTGACCGATTTTAAGACAATGTCCTTGGTGGTCACAAAATTCTGGCAACTATCGGCATGCTCAGACCTCAGTTTCTGAGCAAACTTGGCTGAAAAGCCCAGCGACCCATCCTGATTCAAATCGGGTTCGGCTTTCATCACGGCGCCAGCCTTAACCAACATTTCGTTACGCTTCTGCCAGTAGACGGTTGCTTTAGCGCCATCATGATCAACGTAAAACGGAATTTCACTCACCTGTTTGGTGAATTTGTGACGTGGCTTGCCCTTGAATTTTTTCTTGGGAACAAAGACGAATCGGAACCCCAGCCCGTTTAAGACGGTTAAAACCAAATTTCGAAAGGCTTCAACGGTTTTTCGCTGATTGCCGGGAATCTTGACCGTTTCCAACAGATCTTTCTTAAGAATTCCCCGTTCAACGGCATACTCGGAAAAGCTCTTGGCCAAATAGCCAGCTTCCAAGTCCCAGGCTGGTTCAATCTGAATCACACCGTCGGCCTTGTCAGTTGGTTCGGTTTGGACGCTGATCAGCTTCCCGTCTTTAAGGTACAGGTTAACGCCGGCATTGACCTGATCGACTGTATTTGTGACCACAATTGTCCCTTGGCCGTCCGGTAAGGTTATCCTAGTCGAATCATCATTGATTTCAACTGCCAATTTCATGCTGCATTCCCCATTTCATTTGTTCTTCTCGTTAATCATACCATTGAATATCAAAAAAGAAGCCCACAACCCTTTAGTGGTAAAGGATCATGAGCTTACTTTTAATCGAAGAAGTTTGTGGTGCACAGATTATTCAGTGGTCAGTTTGTTGGTTAAATTACCGGACCATTTCCAGTTTTGAACCTCTGGAATATCCGTGCCGTATTGACGAATGTAATCGTGGTGCTTTTGGAGCATTTGGTCCATCTTAGCTTCAAAATCGTCTGCCGAAGCGGCGAACTTGGTCCGAGAAATGGCATCTTTAGCCAAGTGGTAACGATCCAATTCATTGAGGACCCGCATATCAAATGGTGTTGTGATATCCCCATTTTCACGGTAACCATGGAAACTAATATTGTGATTATGACGGTTATATACCAGGCCACGGAAGGTATTCTCAAAGCCATGGAAGGCAAAGATAACCGGTGTGTCAGTGGTAAAGTACTTGTCAAATTCAGCTTGGGTTAAACCACGGCTATCCTGATCTTCGTTGCTTGGACGCAGTCTCAAAATGTCAACGACATTGATGAAGCGAACCTTCAATTGAGGGAAAGCCTCGTGCAGCATATCAATGGCAGCCAAACTTTCCATTGTGGCTTCGGTGCCGGCAGTCGCGAAGATCACATCTGGATCGCCTTCATCATTTGAAGCCCATGGAATAATCCCTAACCCATCGTTAACCAGCTTAGTGGCTTCATCCATTGAGAACCATTGTGGCCGCGGGTGTTTGGAAGCAACAATCAAATTGATCTTCTCGCGAGTCTGCAAGGCAGTATTCATAACGGCCAGCAGTGAGTTGGCGTCTGCTGGAACATATTCGTTAACCAGTTCATGACCTTTTTCAGCCAGATGTCCCAACATGCCGGGATCTTGATGAGTATAACCATTGTGATCCTGCTGGAAAGCGTGGGAAACGTTCATGATGTTCAGTGATGGATAATCCTGACGCCATGATTGTTCAGAGGCCTTTCTGAGCCACTTGTAGTGCTGAGTGAGCATTGAATCAATGACGCGGGTAAATGCTTCATATGAGGCAAAGAATCCGTGTCGGCCGCTTAAGACGTATCCTTCAAGCCAACCTTCTGCTTGGTGTTCTGAAAGTTGTGAATCAATGACGCGGCCTTCAGGAGCCATGTTTTCGTCATTCGGGGTCTTGATTGGTTCTTCCCATTGACGCTTACCATAATCCAGCATTGAGAAAAACTTATTGGATTTGGTTTCATCTGGGCCAAATGCTCTAAATGACTTGCCGTTTCGCTTCATGATCTCGGTGTAGAAGTTGGATAATACTTTAGTATCCTGAGCTTCTTTGTCACCTGGTTTGTCAATCTTCAAGGCGTAATCGGCTGGGTTAGGCATGTCCAACTTCTTGGGGTTGATACCCCCGTTGACGATTGGATTCATCGCCATCCGCTGGTCGCCGTCCGGTGTGGTTGCCTTAATTTCAGCTTTCACAGAACCGTTGTTGTTAAATAATTTCTCGGGTTCATATGATTTCAGCCAGTTGATTAACAAATCTTTATGATCCATCTGACCGGCACTGACAGGAATTGGCACTTGGTGCGCACGGAATGATCCGGCAATTGGATTGCCATCCAAGTCGAACTTAGGACCTGTCCAGCCCTTTGGTGAACGCAGAACCAGCATTGGCCAGTGTGGCAACGTATCATCATTATTGTCACGGGCGTGCTTTTGAATGGCCTTGATTTCAGTAATGATTGCATCCATCGTTTTGGCCATCGTCTGGTGAACCCGAGTGTAATCTTCCGGGTCACCTTTCGTTTCAACGAAGTATGGCTTCCAGCCCATACCTTCAAAGTACTTGGTCAAGTCGGCATCACTCATCCGTGAGAGAATTGTCGGGTTGGAAATCTTAAAGCCGTTCAGGTTCAGCATTGGCAAGATGGCACCGTCATGGATTGGGTTGATGAATTTATTGGAGAACCATGATGCGGCTAATGGGCCGGTTTCTGCTTCCCCATCACCTATTTCAACTGCGGCAATGACGTCGGGGTTGTCCAAAATTGCACCAGTACCGTGGGCAATGGAATAACCCAACTCGCCGCCTTCATGCATTGAACCTGGTGTTTCAGGGGCAGCATGGGAAGCAACTCCGCCTGGGAAGGAGAATTGTTTGAATAATCGTTGCAGGCCAGTTTCATTTTGGGCAATCTTTGGATAAATTTCGCTATAGCTGCCGTCAAGGTAGGAATTGGAAACCATCACCTGACCACCATGACCGGAACCTTCAATATAGAACATATTCAAATTATATTTCTTGATTACCCGGTTCAAGTGGGCATACATAAAGTTCTGTGAGGCAATTGTGCCCCAGTGACCAATCGGCTTAATCTTAACGTCGTCAGCGACTAGATCTCGTTGGAGTAACGGATTGTCTCTGAGAAACAGTTGGCCGACTGATAAATAATTAGCAGCCTTCCAGTACAGATTGACTTTTTGCAGGTATTCATCGGAATCGAAGTTCGTCATATTAGTAACCTCCTGAATTTAACAGTAACGTTATTACCAATTCGATTATTGGACCGGTCCAAATCAAATTACAAGTTTATTGTATGCCTCAGGGGTTGATATTTCAATGGTTTAAGCATTTGGATAATTTATTTTAATATAGATAAATTTTATATTAAATTCTGTCCTCGATTTAAAATTGAAGTGC
>NZ_AZGJ01000008.1 GCF_001436395.1 Secundilactobacillus malefermentans DSM 5705 = KCTC 3548
TCAAATATTGACTTCAATCCATTAATTTATGAAGAACACTTTCGAACATCCATTCGAAAGTGTTCTTTTTATGGAAAATTACTTAATTTATATGAAAATTATGTTTTTTTTGAGAATTTATCTAATGTATGAGCATATACAGCAATATATACTTGTACTTTCATATATACTTAACTTGGGGATTAGATACGGCAACAATAGGGGCAAATATTCTGAAGGAGAATTCAGCTATGTCAAAATTCAATAGTTATTTATTGACAGTTTTATTAAGTTTGGCAACTGCTTTTATATGTATTCAAAGCTTTGGACCAGTTCAAATTAAAAAAATTGAAGCAGCTAGTTCAGCAACTGTTAATGCGGTTCAGCAAGGTATGATTGGAAATGATAAAACTGATAATACACCTATTTTGCAAAAAATTGTCAAAAATTCTGGATCTAAGGTGCCATTAACAATTAACATTCCAAAGGGAACTTACCTGTTCACAAATGCTCAAATGGAAGCGGTTAAATTAAGGTCAGATTTAACATTCAATTTTGAAAATGGCGCAACTTTTAAAGTGAGTGGGGGTAATCATATTATATTTGTGTATCCTAGCACTAAAAAAGGATACTCTGGTGGTATTAAAAATATAAAGTGGAATAACGCAACATTCAAAGGGGGAGATGTTTCAGCAAGAGAACAAAGTTATTTTGTGCAAAGTGTGCATCATGCTACGGCAGTAAATTTCAATAATGCTACTTTTTACAATTGTCAACCACGTGAAGGGCATTTGCTTGATTTAACGGGTAGTCATGATATTTACATTACTAATTCTACATTCGAGGGATTCAATCCAAGTTCTGGAGCTGAATACAAAGAAGCTATACAAGTTGATTACTCAAATGAACAAGCTATGGCATATAATATTTCTGGAGATCAATATGATAATCTTCCTTCATATGATGTTCATGTTACGAATAGTAAGTTTCTACCAATCACCAATTCAAATGGGGGAATAAAATTTTATGCACCCAATCCCATTGGTGAACATGCTATTTATACCAATCCGTATGCTGGCATGATTCATGATGTTTACTTTAAGGGAAATTATGTTCAAGACACCGTTCCACTAAAGGAAAATCAAGGATCCAATTTGCAATTTTTATCAGTTTCCAATTTATACATCGAGAACAATACTTTTGAGAACAATTCTGCTAAAAGTTCCGATAATTATTTCAGGCTGTATAATACTCAGTCTAATGCCGTTATGAATAATTTGAATATTAAAAATAATAAATTTATTAATGTGAATCCGAAAAAGCGTTACATTTATGTTCCAAAAATTGGTAATACTGGGGCCATCAAAAAAGTATCCATTACTGGTAATACAATTAGATCTTCTAAAACCAGCATCCCATTTGTACAGTCAAATTTTGGTACGACTGGAATGACCATCAAAAATAATCTCTTTAGTACTTCGTCAGCCGCGCAGGTAAAAACTTCAAAAAAGAAAAAGCAGACGAATAAGTACGAAAAATACTATTCCGTTAAATCTTCAACCACCGCTCGCTTCAAAAAGAATGCAAAGAAACACTATACTTTATATACGCATATTAAAGGCCATAAGAACTGGAAATATGCATCAAAAAAGTTGAAGAATTCTAAGACGAAGAAGGTTTATGTTGATAAGCGTGCAAAAGCAAGTAGCGGCAAGTGGTACAGAATACGATTTGATTCAAAATCATCAAGTCAACGCTATTGGATTAGGACGGGTGCACTAACCCTTAAATGAGCTATTAGTTTAGCTACTAATTTTAAAAACGGTTATTATTAGCGTAATGACCGTTTTAATTTGGCTTAAATTATTGAAAAAATTTTGATACATCGTTTGAATTTTAGCACTTACTTTGATAGAGTGACAGTGTTGCATAAAGAGGGTGAACCTGTTTGGAAAAAGAAGTTGACTTATTTAAGGCTTATTTGGTGGATGAACGCCAATATTCAGATGAAACGGTGAAGGCTTATTTATCCGACATCAAGGAGTTTTGTGAATTTCTATCTGAGACCGGTGATTTCACTTCATTTGATAAGGTGGAAACGCTGGATGTTCAGGTGTTCTTGAGCCACCTGTATGATTTACACGACGCAAGAACCTCCATCATTCGGAAAGTTTCCAGTCTACGTTCCTTTTACAACTTCATGACCCGTGAGGAATTGGTTCACGATAATCCGTTTGAGTACGTGTCGATTAAAAAGCATTCGAAGCCATTACCGCGATTTTTCTATGAAAAAGAAATGACAGAGCTGTTTGTGGCTGCCAAAAATGGCGATAATGGAGTCCTGGGACTACGAGATTCTGCGGTTCTAGAAACGCTTTACGGCACGGGGATTCGGGTGAGTGAGTGTGCTAATTTAACGTTAGCGGATGTTGATTTTAACGTTAAAATGATGTTGATTCATGGGAAGGGTAAGAAGGAACGGTATATTCCGTTTGGTCAGTACGACAAGAATGCGTTGGAGACTTACCTGTCCGGCTGTCGGGACGTGTTGATGCAGAAGTACCATAAAGAGCACGACTTTGTGTTCGTGAATCACTATGGCGATCCCATCACGACGACCGGGATTGAGTACATTTTGAACCAAATCATCAAACGAAGCAGTTTGACGGCGGATATTCATCCCCATATGCTGCGACACACGTTTGCCACCCATTTGCTCAACCGGGGCGCTGACCTGCGGACCGTCCAAGAGCTGCTGGGTCACAGTAGTCTGTCAACGACGCAGATTTACACGCACGTCACTCGTGAACATTTACAACAGGATTACCGGAAATACTTTCCAAGAGCTAATAAATAACAAAATGGAGATGCTATCATGCCAGTAAAATTTGAAGCAACAACCATCGTTGCCGTTCGTCACCATGGTCAAAACGCCATGGCTGGCGATGGCCAAGTTACAATGGGTGAAAAAGTCATTATGAAGGGAACCGCGAAAAAGGTCCGTCGAATCTATGATGGTAAGGTCATCGTTGGGTTCGCCGGTAGCGTTGCTGACGCCTTTAATTTGGAAGAAAAATTTGAAAATCGACTATCCGAATACAGTGGTAACCTGGAACGGGCAGCGGTTGAATTGGCCCAGGACTGGCGCAAAGACGCCAGTTTACAAAAACTAGAGGCACTATTAATTGTCATGGACAAGAAGGATATGCTTTTGGTATCCGGATCCGGAGAGGTCATTGCCCCCGATGACGATATTTTAGCAATCGGTTCTGGTGGTAACTTTGCATTGGCAGCGGCAACCGCTATGCATCACCACTCACCAGAAATGTCAGCTAAGGAAATCGCCGAAAATGCCATTGATATTGCCGGTAGTATTGATATCTTTACGAACCACAATATCATTTCTGAAGACTTTGAAGACCAGGAGGAAAAGTAATGGAAAACGTTGATAAAACCCCAAAGCAGATTGTGGAATTATTGAACCAATTTGTGATTGGCCAAAATGAAGCCAAAAAGGCGATTGCGGTCGCATTGTGCAACCGTTACCGTCGCATGCAACTTCCTGAAGCGATGCAAGAGGAAATCACGCCTAAAAACATGCTAATGATTGGACCGACTGGTGTTGGTAAGACAGAGTTGGCTCGTCGCTTAGCAAAGATCGTTTCTGCACCATTTGTTAAAGTTGAAGCGACTAAATTTACGGAAGTCGGCTACGTCGGTGGCGATGTGGAGTCGATGGTCCGGAACCTGGTTGACGTTTCCGTCACCATGGAAAAGGACGTGCAGTATGCAAATGTGCGGGCAGATGCCGTGCGCGAAGCCGATAAGCGGTTGGTTAAGCTGATCGCCCCTGGTAAGAAGAAGGAAAAAAAGAATAATGACATGCAAAACATGATGAGCATGTTGACGAGTTTGCAAAACGGCAAGACACCTGAGATGCCTGAGGAAGAAACCGAAACGGTGACGGACGAGATCCGCAACGAGCGGTTATCGATTGCCGACCAATTGGCAAAGGGCATATTGGAAGAACGTGAAGTCACGGTTGAGATGGATGACCCTAACCAGGGTGCGGCCGGTAACAACGGCATGATGAATCAGATGGGAATTGATTTGAACCAAACCCTATCCCAAATGATGCCCAAGAAGCGGGTTAAGCGAACAATGCCGGTTCGTGAGGCACGTGAGGTCTTGGTCAAGGAAGAATCCGAAAAGCTGATTAATGAGGCTGATATCTATGCTGCCGCTATTAAACGAGCTCAAAATACCGGAATTATCTTCATTGATGAAATCGACAAAATTACCTCAAAATCACAACAAAACAGTGGCGAAGTCTCTCGTGAAGGGGTTCAACGTGATATTTTGCCAATCGTTGAAGGAACTAATGTGGAGACTAAGTACGGTTCTGTTAGCACGGATCATATCCTATTTATCGCATCAGGGGCATTTGCCGAGAGCAAGCCTAGCGATTTAATTGCCGAGTTGCAGGGACGTTTTCCAATCCGAGTGGAACTTGATAGTTTGACTAAGGACGACTTTGTCAAAATTTTGACGGAACCTAGCAACGCATTGGTAAAACAGTACATTGCACTAATCGGGACTGACAACATTAAGGTTACATTTACGATTGAGGCAATCGATCGAATTGCTGAATTGGCAACGGAATTGAACCGTGAGAACCAAAATATTGGTGCGCGTCGTTTGCACACCGTTTTGGAGAAGCTGTTGGAGGACATTCTGTACGAAGGTCCAGACATGCAAATGGGTGAGATTACGATTACCGAGAGCTACGTGAACGATAAAATTGGCAACATTGTGCAAAATAAGGATTTATCCCGTTACATTCTTTAAAAATAAAGAGGATTGGTATATGCCAATCCTCTTTTTGTTATGGAATGAGGAAACACGTTCTTTCAAGGACGTGATGAATCACTCTGGTTTTGAATCTAGCGTTTCTGATGGTTAGAAAAAAGTATGGTATAATGTATGTATGGAAGACAATAAAAGACTTACATATGGTAGAACTTCTGTATACAATTTGAATTACCATATTATCTGGGGAACAAAGTATAGAAATAAAATACTAAAGGGAAGTGTTGAAGAATCACTTAAAAGTATTCTCTATGAAATAGCTAAAGACTATGATTTCCACATAGACCACATGGAAGTAGGTAAAGATGACCATATACACTTGTTAGTTAGTGCGCCTCCTAAGATTTCAGTAACGAACATAGTCCGTTTGCTGAAAGGGATTAGTGCCAGAAAACTGTTTCAAGAACACCCAGAACTTAGTAATAGTTACTGGAAAAAGATTGGAAAGCATCTATGGTCTAGTAGTTACTTTGTAGAAAGCATAGGAGTTACTAATCAATATGCTGTCACCAAGTATATTGATGACCAAAGGAGAAAGGAGAAAAGCCTAAATGACTCTAAAAGCGATTAAAACCAGAATATACCCCAATGAAGTTCAAAAGCAGTTCATCATTGATAACTTTGGTTATTGTCGTAAGGTGTGGAATTTGTTACTTGATATGCAGAGCCAACGCCATGATAATGGCGGTTCTTATGTTAATGAGTTTGGCATGAACTACTTAATTAAACAGCTAAAAGCTGAAAATCCATACCTTAAGAAAGCGGAGTCTACTAGTCTGTTACATGTTAGTAGAGATTTAAATCATGGATTTCAAAAGTTGTTTAAAGAGCATAAGGGATATCCTAAATTTAAATCACGTAAGTATCCCAAACAGAGTTACCAATCAAATTCAGTTAATGGGAATATCCAAGTTATGGGTACTAATAAGATAAAACTACCAAAACTAGGTATCATGCGCTTTAGGTGCGGTAGAGAAATTACAGGAAAGATTAAGAATGTTACTATCCGCCTTTCAGCTACTGGAAAATATTACGCTATTTTGCTAGTAGATACTGAAATCGAGGAATTACCAAAGACCACCAATGCCGTAGGCATTGATATGGGTGTAGCGGATTTAATGATTACCAGTAATGGGGTTAAGTACCCCACTATTCGCTTTGATAAGATTCTAGGTAAAAAGAAACATTACTGGGAAAAGCGTTTAGCCCGTAGACGGGCTCTTGCGAAGCAAGAGATTGCCTGGGATAGACACAATAAAGTTCTAGAGCCTAGAGAGCTCTCAGATTTTAAGAACTATCAAAAGGCTAAAATCATGGTAGCTAAGTACTCTGAAAAGATAGCCAATCAACGCTCTAATTATCTCCATAACCTTAGTAAGTCTCTGGTAGAACAATATGATGTGATTAAAATAGAAGATTTGAAATCCAAAAATCTAATGAAAAATCACAAGTTATCTAGAGCTATTGCTAATCAGTCTTGGGGAGCTTTAAGAACTCAATTAGAGTACAAATGTGCTTGGTATGGGAAACAGTTAGTCACTGTTTCACCATATAAAACCTCTCAAATCTGCTCTAGTTGTGGTTATGATGATGGTAAACATACCCTGGATATTAGAGCGTGGACTTGTCCGAACTGCCATGCGGAGCATGACAGGGACGTTAACGCTGCTAAGAATATCCTAGTAGCTTAGCGCTTGAATAAACAAAAGACTAAGTGGGGCTGGAACAGCCCTTGGTTAATAGCTGTAACCTCTGCACGAAGTGCATTAGCTCTTAGTGTAAGTCAGCGGTGTTCCCAGAAGCTCGGTACTTTAGTGCCGAGTAGTTCACGTATTGTATAATGGGGAAAACGATGTTGAAGGGGGATTTAATTTGATTACGCTAAAAAATGACTTTTTAACCGTTCAGATTAATGAAAAGGGCGCTGAATTGACCAGCGTCATTGATAACGATGAACACTTCGAATATATGTGGCAAGGAAATAAGGAAACTTGGAATCGACATGCGCCAGTGTTATTTCCAATTGTTGGCCGTCTTCAGGATGATTCGTATGAAGATGAGAATCAACACTATCACATGACTCAGCATGGATTTGCGAGAGATTATGATTTTGTGGTTGAATCACAGACCGATTCAAAGGTCGTTCTAAGTCTGGCTGATTCCGCAGAAACGCGTAAAATTTACCCATTTGAGTTCAAATTAACGATGATGTTTGAACTCGATGATCACGCCTTGATGGTCTCAAATACGGTGGCAAATCAGTCAGCACGGGAACTTTTATTCTCAATTGGTAATCATCCCGGCTTTAACGTTCCAATGGCGAATTCAACGACCGATTTTGCTGACTATAACTTGATGTTCTCCCCCAAAAAAGTTTATAAAACCATTCCATTGGTGGGGCCGTTTAGCGATTTAACCAATCCAGGTGAACTTGAGCTAAAACGGCCACTACCTTTGACACACAACCTGTTTGAACATGACGCGCAAATTTTAAAATTGGATGGCGAGGAGACAACGGTAATGTTGAGTACCACGGCCAATGACCATGGGGTGGCGCTCACGGTGCAGAATGCACCCTATTTGGGCATTTGGTCCACCTATCCTACCGAGGGCGCCTTTGTTTGCATCGAGCCGTGGTGGGGCATTGCAGACACGGTAAACGCGAATGGCCAATTAGCACACAAAGCTGACATTAGGAAATTGGCGATTGGGCAGGAAGAGACCTTTACGTATCAGATTAGTTATTTTTAAAGACATCGTAATCGCGTCACCTAAATTATTGAACTTGGAAACTTAACGAAGCCTGAGTGATCGTAAGTTTGAAGCGTTACGGACTTGCCTTGTTTTTGCCATTCATTAACTTGATTTTCGCCCCAAAGTGACATTTCAATCAGTAATTTTCGTAATGATTTCCCGCTTTTTGTGAGTCGGTAATCGACTTTAGGCGGGTTCTGTTCATAATCGGTTCTCAAGATTAAACCATCATTCTCTAGTTCGCGTAATTGTTGAGTTAATACCTTGGGAGAAATTTCGGTAATATATCGTAACATCTGGCCGAATCGTTGTGGGCCTTGTCCCAAGAAACAAAGAATACTGGATTTCCATTTTCCATCAATAACGTCAAGTGTGACATCAACGCCAATTCGATAATTTTTCTTATTTGTCATTTTAAACCTCCAATAAAAGCTTACTTACCTAAAAGTGCGTACTTATAATATCGCTTTCATTATTATACGCTTTAGGTGGTTGTCTAGTAGCAATTATATTTTAGGAGGTCAAAGATAATGAGTAAAGTTGTGATAGTAACTGGCGGTACAAGCGGTATTGGTTATCAAACTGTTGCAAAATTTCTAAGGGAAGGCGCAACCGTTGTGATAGCTGGAATTGATAAACAAGAGAAAATTGATAACGCTGTTAAGAAACTTGCCGCCCTTGGAATAGTTGAATTTATTAAGTGCGACGTTTCTAATCGACAGGATTGTCAACATGTTATTGACGCAACTATCCAAAAGTATTGTCATTTAGATGTCTTGGCAAATGTTGCTGGAATAGTTGGCGCACGGAAGTCATTCACTGATATTTCGTTGGATGAAATCGAAAAAGTGATTAACGTCAATTTAATGGGGACAATCAACATGGGCCATTATGCTGCTAAAGAAATGACCAAGCAAAAATCTGGTGTGATCATTAATGTTGGTTCCATCGATGGCTTTTTAGCTAATCCTGAGAATGTTGCGTACCATGCTAGTAAGGGTGGCGTGAAAATGCTAACGGCAGCTGAAGGCCGGGAGCTTGGCGCTTACGGTATTCGCGTTGTTTCGGTTGCACCAGGTTGGGTTAGAACAGAGATGTTAGGCGATTTTGCGGCCGCGGCTGGAGGAAAGTTACACATGAAGGGTAGAATTTTGGAACCAGAAGAAATCGCTAATACGATTTATCTTGTTTCATTGCCAGAAGCCAGTGCTATTAATGGCACAACCGTTTTTGCAGATGATGGCTATACCGCATTTAAAGGGATAGACATAGAATCTAAAATAAAATAGAGATAGCATTTAAAATCTGTCTAAAAAATAAGGATTCAAAAGGGAATGTAAGACCCTTTTAAATCCTTATTTTGTTGTTAAATTATTTATTTGTCCTTCGTTTGTATCCTAAACCAAAATGAACCATATTTTCGGTGCCATTTTTGATGCGTTTGATATTAGGCGTATGGCGGTAATAGATGAAGATGGTTAAGACGAGCGCCAACACCGTCAAGTATGGATCATGCAACCAAAGACTGGCAACGGTCACGATACTGAAGGCAACCATGGATGCTAGACTGACCATACTTGTTAAGTAGATGAGGATAACCCAAAGGCCTGCTGCAAAGACGAAGAACCACGGGTTGTAGGCCAAAAGCATCCCCGCACTAGTTGCAACTGCTTTACCACCCTTGAATCGATCAAAGATGGAGAAGGTGTGACCGAGAATGGCGAAGATTCCAAAGAGGAGTGGATTGATTCCCTGTACGTGAAAGAACGTGGGTAAGAGGGTGGCAACCGTTCCCTTTGCGATATCCATGATCATGACGATGGATCCGGCAACGGGGCCTAAAACACGAAATGTATTGGTAGTACCGATGTTGCCAGACCCAGCCTTTCGAATATCAGTCTTGAAGAACAGCTTGCCAATCCAGACGCCGCTGGGGATTGCACCTAATAAATAAGCACAAATAAATAGTCCGATTATTTTTATCATGATTCCTCCGAAATTCGTAAACGAGATTATGCTTCATTTTAGCATTTTTGCCCGTGAGGTCCAATAGAAAATGGCCTAAACTAATTCAAGAACAAATGTTCGATAATCTTTTGAAAGCTCTTTCCAAAGCGTTTGAAATAAGTTATGATAATAAAGATTGAATAAGAAGGGGGTTTTTACGCGGTGGCAAAGAACAACGCAAAATACGATGATTCTTCTATTCAGATTCTAGAAGGATTAGAAGCCGTTCGTAAAAGGCCAGGAATGTACATTGGGTCGACTGATGGTCGGGGCCTGCACCATTTGGTTTACGAAATCGTTGATAACGCTGTCGATGAGGCGTTGGCAGGGTTTGGTGATGAGATTAACGTCACTATCCACAAGGATAACAGCATCACCGTCGTCGATCATGGTCGAGGTATGCCGGTTGGAATGCATTCTTCTGGTAAGCCGACACCAGAGGTTATTTTAACTGTGCTCCATGCTGGTGGTAAGTTTGGCCAAGGTGGTTATAAGACATCTGGTGGACTGCATGGTGTGGGATCAAGTGTTGTGAACGCACTGTCGAGCAGTTTGACGGTGACGATTGTGAGAGATGGCGTGAAGTATCGTCAAGAATTTGAAAATGGCGGTCATCCTAAGACAACCCTGGTTAAGCTTGGGAAAACGAAGGATCACACCGGTACAACTATTGATTTCAAGCCGGATTCCACAGTGTTTACGACAACGGTGTTTAATTTTGGCACACTTGAAGAACGGTTGAGAGAATCAGCCTTCTTACTCAAGGGCGTCAAGATTACGTTGACCGACGAGCGGGAAAATCAAGAACAAAGTGAAACCTATCATTTTGAAGATGGGATTAAAGAATTCGTTAGCTATTTGAACGAGGATAAGGATACACTTGGCGACGTCATGTACTTTGATGGTAGCCGCGAAGGTGTCGAAGTTGAAGTGGCTGCTCAGTACAATGATGGCTATTCGGAAACGTTATTGTCATTTGTTAATAACGTTCGAACGAAGGATGGCGGAACTCATGAGGCCGGAATGCGGTCAGCTTGGACGAAGGCGTTCAATGAATATGCCAGAAAAGTTGAATTGCTGAAGCCAAAGGACAAAAATTTGGAAGGTTCAGATGTTCGTGAAGGCTTATCTGCCGTCATTTCACTGAGAGTTCCAGAAGAAATCCTGCAGTTTGAGGGTCAGACGAAAGAAAAGCTGGGTACGCCGGAAGCTCGGGCCATTGTCGATAGCGTCATTAGTGAGCAATTGGGCTACTATTTGATGGAAAACGGTGAATTTGCGCAAATGCTAATTCACAAGTCTTTGCGTGCACGAACTGCGCGTGAAGCTGCTCGTAAGGCGCGAGATGAAAGCCGAACTGGCAAACGTCATAAGAAGCAAGAACGCCTCCTTTCTGGAAAGCTAACACCTGCTCAATCAAAGGATTCAACGAAGAACGAACTGTTCTTGGTCGAAGGAGATTCTGCCGGTGGTTCCGCTAAACAAGGGCGTAACCGGAAGTATCAAGCTATTTTGCCGTTACGTGGTAAGGTGCTGAATACTGAACGTGCTAAATTACCCGAAATCATGAAGAATGAAGAAATCAACACCATGATTTATACGATTGGTGCTGGCGTCGGTGCAGAATTTAACATTGATGATGCGAATTACAATAAAGTCATCATTATGACCGATGCGGATGACGATGGCGCTCATATCCAAATTTTGTTGTTAACGTTCTTCTACAAGTACATGCGACCAATGATTGATGCGGGTCGAATTTACATTGCCTTACCCCCACTTTATAAAATACAAAAGGGTGTTGGTAAGAAAGAAATTGAACGTTACGCTTGGACCGATGGTGAACTAGAAAAAGCGACCAAAGAAGTTGGAAAGGGCTACAAGCTGCAACGATTCAAGGGTCTTGGTGAAATGGATGCTGAACAATTATGGGAAACCACAATGGATCCAGATGACCGAACCCTTGTGAGAGTGAGAATTGACGATGCTGCTTTGGCAGAACGACGCGTCACCACTTTGATGGGTGATAAAGTTGAACCTCGACGAAAGTGGATTGAAGATAACGTTCAATTTACGCTTGAAGAAGAGGGTAGTCTTTTAGATACGACCGAAGATGATGGGTAACGGGAGAATTGGAAGGAGCGATTAACAGACTTGGCTGATGGACAGAAAATACAAGAATTAACCTTAGAGGATGTTATGGGCGACCGATTTGGCCGTTACTCTAAGTCAATTATTCAAGAACGGGCGCTACCGGATATTCGTGATGGCTTAAAACCCGTTCAGCGGCGAATTTTATTTGCCATGAATAAGGATGGTAACACCCATGACAAAGCCTTTCGTAAGTCTGCAAAGGCTGTCGGAAACATCATGGGTAACTTTCACCCTCATGGGGACAGTTCCATTTATGAGGCATTGACCCGAATGAGCCAGGACTGGAAAGTTCGGGAACCACTCGTGGAAATGCACGGAAACAACGGGTCAATGGATGGTGATCCAGCGGCCGCAATGCGGTATACCGAAGCGCGGTTGAGCAAGATTGCAAATGAATTACTAAAGGACATCGATAAAGAGACCGTTGATATGGTCTTGAATTTTGATGATACCGAATATGAACCAACCGTTCTCCCTGCAAAATTTCCGAACCTCCTTGTTAACGGAGCAACGGGAATTTCAGCTGGTTATGCCACAGATATTCCACCGCATAATTTGGGCGAAGTTGTTGATGCATTGATTTATTTATTGGCGCATCCGAACGCGGATTTGGATTCTTTGATGCAGTTTGTTAAGGGACCTGATTTTCCAACCGGTGCCATTATTCAGGGTGTCGACGAAATCAAAAAGGCTTATGAAACTGGAAAGGGTCGAATTGTGGTTCGATCACGGACGAGTATTGAATCCCTTCGTGGCAATAAGTCCGAGATTAAAGTCACTGAAATTCCGTATGAGGTTAACAAGGCCGTTCTTGTTAAGCGAATTGATGAAATTCGGTTGAACAAGAAAATTGAAGGAATTGCTGAAGTTCGTGACGAGTCTGATCGTGACGGCTTAACCATTGCGATTGAGCTAAAACGTGATGCAGACGCGCAAGGAATCCTTAATTACCTCTTTAAGAATACCGAGCTGCAGGTGACTTACCATTTCAACATGGTGGCGATTCATAATCAGCGACCAGAGCGCGTGTCTCTTAAAGTAGCGCTTTCCGCCTATTTAGATCATGAACGTGATGTCATCAAACGCCGAACCCAGTTTAACCTCAACAAGGCACTTGAACGGGTTCATATCGTTGAGGGATTAATTAAGGCGTTATCCATTTTAGATGACGTGATTAAAACCATTCGAGCAAGTCAAAATCGGAAAGATGCGCGGGATAATTTGGTTAAATCTTATGATTTTTCCGAAGCGCAAGCTGACGCAATTGTGGCGTTACAACTTTACCGTTTGACGAATACCGATGTGACTCAGTTGGAAGATGAAGCCGATTCATTGCATACTGCAATTATTGAATATCGTCAAATTTTGGGTGATTCAGCTCAATTAAATAAAGTTTTAAGAAAAGAACTAAAGGACGTTGCGAAGGAATACCGGAATCCGCGTAGAACCGAAATTCAAGATCAGATTGAAGAAATTAAGGTTGATACGAAGGTCATGGTGGCTGATGAAGAGGTTATTGTTCAAGTCAGTCATGATGGTTACTTGAAACGGACTGGCATTCGGTCCTACAAGGCGTCAGATGAAAGCGAAAATGGCTTGAAGGAGAACGATTTCCCAATCTTCCTGCAAAAGCTCAATACGCTAAATCACCTGTTCATGTTTACCAATAAGGGAAACCTGATTTATCGTCCGGTTTACGAAATTGCTGATGCCAAGTGGAAAGACACGGGTGAGCATATTTCGCAAACAATTGGGTTGGACAGCGATGAGGAAATTATTTCTACATTTGCGTTCAAGACGTTGAAGGAAACGGGTCACTTCTTGATTGCGACGAGTGATGGCTATATTAAGCAAACTGAATTTGCTGCGTTGACACCAGGAAGAACGTATAAGAAACGTGCAACCACATTTGAAAAAGCGAAATCAGAGGCAACTCGGATTGTGAATGTTATTTATATTCCAGTGGCATCTGATTCACAGGCACAAGATAATACAGTGTTGCTGATGTCTCGTTTAGGTCAAGGGTTGCAGTATCAGCTCGATGAGGTTCCTGTAAATGGAGCTCGAACGACTGGTGTTAAATCAATGGATCTACGTGGTGACGATGAAGTGGTTGACTTGCAGTTGGTTAATGAAGCTGACACGATTGCCATGGTTACGCAACGTGGCTCCTTTAAGAAGTTACCCGTCAAGGAAATTCCAGTGACGAGTCGCGCACGTAAGGGTGTCATGGTTCTTAGAGAATTGAAAACCAACTCTCACGAGATTGTCGACTTCATTAAATTGCCTATGAAGACGACACCGCTTGAAATTATTACAGCACGAAATCTCATTCATGACGTGTTGCCTGAGGATCATCCAAATGGTGGCCGTTACTCGAATGGGTCGTTTGTGATTGACGTTGATACTGAAGGTGTTCCAACGAGCATTCGGGCAAAGATTCTACCGCTAACTTTAAGTTAATTTAATATTTGTCTTGGTAATTCTTAAAAAACGCCATATTTGTTGCATTTTTATTTGTAAAAGTTATCATAAGATTGTACTAATGATTAAGAATGCAATGATGACTTTCAGGAGGATTGCCATGAAGACAAAGCAAGATAGTATCTTTTCGTCAAAGACGTTGACTTACTTCCTGCAGCTTGCAGAAACCATGAATTATACTCAGGCAGCACAAATTCTTGGAATCACGCAACCTGCGTTGACGCAACAAATTAAAAAGCTTGAAAAAACGGTTGGAGCAGAATTATTTTATTCTGTTGGGAAGAAGCTCAGATTAACCGATGCTGGTTATACCATGCTTGATGCAACCAAAAATATCTATGAAGTACTAAACAAGGCAACCGATGAGATTCAACAATCAACTAGTGCGACGCAAGGAAGCATTAGCATCGGAATTCTTGCCTCGACAGAGGATAGTGTTCTGGAAAACTTCGCGATTCAATCGTACCGAGAAAATCCCGATATCCGAATCAGTTTCCATATGTTGACTCGAAAAGAAATTTGGGACCGCCTTGAGAACAACAACATCGATTTGGCAGTCATGTATTTGCCTGACGATTCAATTAAGAATTGGAAACCTTATGAATCCAAAAAAATTGTAAGCGACGACTTACTGTTTGTCCATCACGATGAAGCACTTTCCAAACGTAAACGGATTAAGTATGCCGACACGCTGGATCGTCCATGGGTCATGTATCCAGTTAATTACTATTTGAATCAAACAATCAGAGAATCCTACAAGAACCAACTTGTGAACATTCCTGATTCAGTGGCAAACTTCACGACACCACGCCAGATATTGAAGTTCTCAGTGGAAACGAATACGTACACGACTTTACCTTCTTCATTCATGATTGGGCAAAAGAATTTGAAGAATACTTGGACCGCAAAATTCGATCCAAATATCCATTTCGACTTAGCCTTTGTCTTCAGAAAAGGGAAGGATAAAATTCCTCGCATTGGCCGTTTCTTAGCGCAATTCGATGAATACTTAAAGTCAGAGGACTACTTTAGTCGTCTAAAAAATCTAAATAATTAACAAATAAAGGGGAAAATTAACATGTCAAAGGAATTAGTTTTTGGTCACCAAAATCCAGATACAGACGCAATTGTTGCTGCAAAGGCTTTTGCATACTTGGAAACAAAATTAGGAAAGGATGTTGAAGCCGTTGCTTTAGGCGAACCTAATGCCGAAACGAGTTTTGTATTGAACTACTTTGACGAACCAACTCCTCGAATCGTAAAGGCTGCAAAGCCCGAGGTCGACAGTGTCATGTTAGTTGACCACAACGAACCTCAACAAAGTATAGCCGATCTGAAGGATGTTGCGGTGACTCACGTTGTTGACCATCACCGAATTGCAGACTTCAACACATCTGCACCTTTGTTCTATCGCGCAGAACCAGTTGGTTGTACCAGCACGATCTTGACAAAGATGTTTGATGAAAATAAGGTTGAAATCCCAGCCCAATTGGCAGGCTTGATGTTATCAGCTATCATTTCTGATACGTTGCTACTTCAATCACCTACAACCACTGAGGATGACAAGATTGCTGTTAAGGCTTTAGCCGAAATTGCAGACATTGATTACCAAACTTACGGCATCCAAATGCTTAAGGCTGGTACCGACCTTGATTCAAAATCTGATAAAGAGTTGATTGATGGTGACGCTAAGTCATTCACAATGGCTGGTAAATCAGTTAGAATTGGTCAGGTTAACACAGTTGACCTACAAGATGTCATTAGCCGTCAATCAGGAATTGAAGCCGCTATGACTGCTGAACGTGAGTCTGAGGGCTATGATTTGTTCATTACCTTAGCAACCAACATTTTGGACAGCAATTCTGAACTCTTCGTTTCAGGTGCACCAGTTGATGTTGTTGAGAAGGCATTTAACACTAAATTAGAGAATAATCGCGCTAGTTTACCTGGTGTCGTTTCTCGTAAGAAGCAAGTTGTTCCACCACTTCAAAACGCTTTTGAAAACTAATAACTAAATTCAAATCAAGGCCACCTGATATGGGTGGCTTTGTTGTATGTAGATTGGAGGATCACTTAAATGTACAACCTGAACTATAAATATCCTGATACGAAGGCCTATAACTTCGTGGTTAATCGCCTAGAAGAGCGCGGGATCTCCATTACAGATATCGCTGAAATTGCGCGTGAAACGCAAAAGAAATTCCACCCATCCATTCAATTAGATCAATACGTTAAAAAGACAATCGACGTTTTGCACAAACGTGAAATTTTGAATAACGCGATGGTCGGCCTTGAATTGGACCGGTTAGCAACCGAGAAGGAGCTAGCACAGCCACTACAAGACATCATTGCCAATGACACTTCTGTTTTTGGTGTTGATGAAGGTCTGGCGCTAAACATGGCCAACATTTACGGCACCATTGGCGTCACAAACTTTGGCTTTATTGATAAAGAAAAAACCGGTAAGATTGCGGAGCTCGATCATGATAAAGATCATATCAATACCTTTATTGATGACATCGTTGGGGCAATTGCAACGGCGGTGGCTGCAAAAATTGCGCATGAATACGCCTAATTGTTGCATTTAAAATTAATAATCGTAAAATGAATGACAACGATACTATTCTGGTCTAGGAGATGATTTTGTGACAGAGTCTAAAGATGATTTAAAGAACCGTTTGACGGAAAAACAGTTCGATGTCACGCAAAATGCTGCAACTGAACACCCATTTACGGGTAAGTACGATGACTTTTACGAAGATGGTATTTACGTCGACGTTGTCAGCGGTGAACCGTTGTTCAGTTCACAGGATAAGTATGATGCCGGTTGTGGCTGGCCTTCATTTACGAAAACCATCGATAAAGAAGCGACAAAATCCAACACGGATTCATCGCACGGTATGGTTCGCGAAGAGATCAGAAGCAAGAATGCTAACTCACATTTGGGCCATGTTTTCAATGATGGTCCAGTTGAAGAAGGCGGACACCGTTTCTGCATTAACTCTGCTGCATTAAAGTTTGTTCCAAAGGATAAGCTTTCAGCACAGGGATATGGCACCTACGAGAAGTTATTTAACTAAGTGATGGGAGCGATTTAAGTGGAAGAAACAGCAATTTTTGCGGGTGGATGTTTTTGGTGTATGGTTCAACCCTTTGAGGATCAACCTGGAATCGACAAAGTTTTGTCTGGCTATACGGGTGGCCATGTTGAAAATCCCACTTACGAACAAGTGAGTTCACATACGACTGGTCATACTGAAGCCGTTGAAATTAAATACGACCCAGAAGTTGTCTCATACAAGCAGTTAGTTGATTTATATTGGCAGCAGACCGATCCAACTGACGCAATGGGCCAGTTCCAAGATCGTGGTGATAATTACCGCCCCGTTATTTACGTTAAGGATGATGAGCAACGAAAAATCGCCGAAGCCTCTAAAAAAGAATTGGCTGCTAGTGAGCGGTTTACGGATCCAATTGTGACGCAGATTGAGGACGTTAAACCATTTTACGTTGCAGAAGAGGAACACCAACAATTTTATAAGAAGAACCCAGCACGATTAGCCCTTGAAGAAAAGGGTGGCAGGGAACAATTTATTCAAGAAAACTGGCAAAAATAATTTGCGTAAGACTACATTATTTTTAGATGTAGTCTTTTTATTTGTCGGAAATGAGGAGTGATCAAATGCAATTAGGTAGTATTGAAGCAGGAGGGACCAAGTTTGTTTGTGCGGTGGGGGACGGGGACCTAAAAGTTGAGCAACAGGTACAGTTCCCAACAACGACTCCCGAGGAAACTTTTGCCAAAACAATTGAATTTTTTAAGCAGTTTCCAGAAATAACGGCAATAAGTATTTCATCGTTCGGACCAATTGAAATCAGAAAAAGCGCTCCAAAGTACGGATACATAACGGATACGCCCAAAAAGAACTGGTCAAATGTTGATTTTCTGGGCGTCATGAAAGCTGCCTTAAACGTGCCAATTTACTGGACAACGGATGTTAATGGTTCCGCATTTGGTGAGTACCAACATGCCAAAAATAACGGAGAATCACTTGACTCATTGGTCTACTACACAATCGGCACGGGTGTTGGCGCCGGAGTTGTCCTAAATGGTGAGTTTCTAGGTGATTTAGGCCATCCAGAAATGGGACACGTCAGGTTAAAACGGCATCCAAATGACCTTGAATTTGCTGGTATCTGCCCATTTCATGGCGATTGTTTAGAGGGATTAGTTTCTGGTCCAACTTTTGAAGCTCGACTAGGTCGCAAGGGTGAAACGGTCGCAGAAAACGATCCAGTTTGGGATATTTTGGCTTATTACATTGCCCAGGCAGCCTTACAAGTGACGTTAATGATTCGTCCTGGTAAGATTGTGTTTGGTGGTGGCGTAACGTCAGAAACACTATTACAGCGGGTTCGCGAGCAATTCTCAAGCTTGATGAATGATTACTTGGCTGTTGGTGATCTTGACCAATACATCGTGATGCCGGAAATTGCCAATAACGGCTCAGCAACGGTTGGTAATTTTGCACTAGCAAAAAACCTAGCCTAAGTTGTGTTTGATGCCCGAATTGGATAGAATGAAAGTATATTATATAACATACTTAAACAACCGATTGGAGCAATCATCTAATGAATAGCAAAATTCGAATTTCCTCGATTATTACCATGCTGACGCTGTGCTTTGGCTCAATTTTGGAGGCGCTGCAACCACTTGGCAATAGCTCAATGACCATTGGTAACTACAGACTCTGGGTCACCGTTATCAGTTATATTGGCGTTTATGCAATTGTTTTATGGCTGGTTTCAAATAACGCCGTTGTCAAAATTATTCTGACGCTGATTAATATATTCGCTGCACTGATTGCCTTGACATTTGTAGCTAGCGGCGTGATGAATTATCATGGATTAGTTGCTGTATTACTGGTCATTGTAGGAATTGTTGGTGTGATTGCGGGCATTTACGCAGTGATCGTTAACAATCGATTTGCGAAGCCAGAGACAGATCAACCAGATGAATCATCAGATTCAAATCAATCATAAATATAAAAACAGATGACGTGCTCAAAAATAAAATGAGTGTCATCTGTTTTTTCTTAATTGTGTTAAATTAATGCTTAAAATAAATTTGAGGAAAAGACTGTCAAAATGGGATAAATTTAACTTCTCTTTGAGGCAATTATTCTAACACTACTTTGAATAATATATATTATGTAAACTAGAGAAAAGAGCAATCGTTACATCCATTTTCCCCGCCCCTTACTTTAAATTTAGTCCAAAAAAGCGCGAATATCGTAAAATATTCGCGCTTTTTCTGTATTTTATGACTGATGATCATTTAAAAACTTAATAATACTACTTTGGTTTAAATATCCCATTGTTTTATCGTTCAAAACGATTTCAATCTCATGACCTTTTGCTAATTCGGTTAAACCATTCCGTAAAGTATCATTTTCATTATATTTTACCGTTTCTTTATTGCCAGCATGCTGAACATAATATCCTAGCGTCCCAATTCGACCCAGATACGTTTCATAAACGTCTTTTGAGCCACTATTCGCAAATAACTCGGACACTAGTTCGTTTGCTGGATTCTGAGCGATATCTGTTGGTGAACCGACTTGCTGCAAAATACCATTGTCCATGACACCAATTCGATCTCCAAGTTTCATTGCCTCGTTCATATCATGTGTGACAAATACAATGGTTGTTTTAGTTTCTGTATGCATTTTCAATACGAGGTTTTGAAGTTGCGTTCTTGAAATTGGATCCAGCGCACTAAAGGCTTCATCCATCAAGACAACCTGTGGCTCACAAGCAAATGCTCGAAGAATTCCGATTCGTTGCTGTTCACCACCAGAAAGTTCACTTGGCATGCGATTAGCATATGTTTTTGGATCCAGGTCAACACTCGTTAACAGATTATTAACGAGATTAATACGGTCACTTTTAGATTTGAATTGATGTTGTAATTCTGGAATCAAGGCAATATTTTGAGCAACGGACATATTTGGAAATAAGGCAATTTGTTGAAGCACATAACCAATTTTCCAACGTAGCTTCAATATGTTGTATGACGCAAGTTCTTTATTATCAAATAGAATAGTGCCACCTGTTGGTTTTTCTAGCGAGTTTATCATTTTTAAAGTCGTTGTTTTACCGCTCCCAGATGGGCCAACGAGGACAAAAAGCTCTCCATTTTGAATGGTTAAATTTAAGTTGTTAACTGCAGTGTTTCCTGCAAACTCTTTTGAAACATGCTGAAATTCAACTAAGGTTTTATTGTTTTCCAAACTAATTGTCCCCCTTTACCAACTTGTTTTTGACTAGGTAGTTGTGTGCTACAACTGCTGCAGAACGGTGCTTAACACTCACTTCATAGTTCATATCTTGCATTTGAGTTTCCGTAATTTTGCCAGCCAATTTATTTAAGCTCTTTGCAAGCTTTGGATATGCCTTCATTGTTTTGGCGTTAATTAATGGTGCGCCTTGATAGGTTGGGAAAAGATTACGGTCATCATGTAAGGCAACCAAGTTAAACTGACGTAGTTGTGCGTCTGTCGTATAGCCATCGGTGACGTTAATCTTCCCCTGGTCAATTGCTTGATATCGTAAATCAGCATCCATTGAAATTTTCTTAAAATCGAGTCCGTAAACCTTTTTTAGGCCTTTATAGCCATCATTACGATCAATGAATTCCAAATCGAATCCACCGTGGAGTTTGTTTTCAATTTTAAGTAAGTCGGAAATGTTTTTTAAATGATATTGATTAGCAAACGACTGTTTAACAACGACAGCATAGGTATTATTATAGGCCATTGGTTTTAGATAGGTCATCTTGTACTGCTTCTTTAATTTCTGCTTAGCTAACTGATAGGTTTTAGCTGCTGAGGTTCCCTGCCCCTTTACACTTGTATGAACCAGGCTCTCTAAGACTGTCCCAGTGAATTCAGGATAAAGACTAATTTGATTACTTTTTAGAGCCGAAAACAGGAAACTTGTTTGACCAAAATTTTGTTTTAATTGAATTTTTGTATTGGGTGCATCTTGTTTGATTAGGTCTTTGTACATTTGAATTAAGATATCTGGTTCTGAGCCTAATTTACCTGCAATAGTAATTGTGGGCTTTGACGCTTCATATTTACTGTATCCGGTAGTGCCGCCAATGAGTGCAATGAAACAGACTATCAGAATCCCAATCGTCTTAGGCTTTAATTTCTGCATCAATTGGATTGCGAGGCTAAAGATAATGGCTAAGAATGCCGAGGCGAGCGCACCAATAAACGTTAACATCGGTTCATTTCGGTTTATCCCTAGAAGAATGTACGTTCCAAGGCCGCCAGCACCAATTAAGGCTGCTAAAGTAGCGGTACCGATGATTAGGACGGTCGCCGTTCTAATTCCGGAAATGATCACGGGCATTGCAATCGGTAGCTCGACTCGAACTAATTTTTGCCATCTCGACATACCAAAAGCATCCGCTGCTTCCTCTAATGAAGGGTCAATTCCATTCAAGCCGACGTAGGTGTTTTGAAAGATTGGCAACAACGCATAAACAACTAAAGCAATGATTGCTGGCACATTCCCAATTCCGACGACGGGAATTAAAAGCCCTAATAAAGCTAAGGAAGGAATCGTTTGTAGGATTCCTGCTATTTGAAGCAGAACGTTAGCCATTTTTCGGTGACGAATTGCGTAGATTGCGAGTGGAATCGCGATCAACATTGCAATAATTAATGAGATTGCTGAAATTTCAATATGCTGAATTAAGGCTGACAGCAAACCAGACCTGTTTTTTAAAAACGTTTGAAGCAGTGCATTCATGGACTCCTATCTCCCTCATCTCATAAATTCGTTGGGTCTATCATACCATTTATCATATTTAGCTAAGAAGTATTAGCTTAGCCATTTAAAAAAACTCACGTTAGAAATCTACACGTGAGTTTAACCAATATTATAATCTTCGTCCTAAAGTCCGAATGGTTGTATTTTTAAGAATAATATAGATAATGAAAATTTGAATTGGCGCTGAAACTAACTCTTTTAACCCTCTTGCGGGAAGTAATGCCCAAAATGGCGTTTTATACATCAGCGTTAGCCATAAGGTATTTAACACTAAATTGACAATGACCGAAATTAACACTTGAGCAATGATTACTTTAACAAGTGATACCCTTTGGTCATACAAGAATACGCCATAAATGAAGGCGCCTAGTATAGCCGAAATCGTGAAGCCCACAAAGTACGGCGATCCCATTATTAGGGTACCAACAATGTCGGTTAATGCTGACGCCACGCTTGCCCAAATGGGTCCAACCCAAACTGCCATTAAAACGGTTGCGATGAACGTAAAACTAAATCTAAAGAACGTCGTTGGACTAAAGCTAAAACGACCTAAAATAAGTTGTAACGCCATCAAAACACCCAGAATTGCTGTCCTAAGCGTACTGAGTCTATAGAATCCTAATGTTTTCATATCGACATCTCCAGTGGGAGTTGCCACGGTGAGGCGGCGAATGCGGAACTAATATCGCAAGCTAGGCTTTTCGTCCGACGTTCACATTCCGTTCCATCGGCACTTTACGCATTAGTTCCTACTCCAATTATTTTGACACAAATAAAATGATAGCATAAACAAAATAAAAGCAACATGATTACGCCTTGGTAAAATCCTTTAGCCAGGCCAATGCCAAGGCTTTTTCCCCTAAATGAGTTCCAATTACGGGGCCAAAGTAACTAAAATCAACCGTCATATCCGGATACTTTGCTTGAATTGTATCACGCCAAGTTTTTCCGGCTGCTTCATCATTGGCATGAATGACTAATGCACGAAGCGGATAGTCAACTTTTTGTTGTGCTTCCTCAAATAGGGTTTCAACGCGAGCTAGTGCTTTTTTCCGAGACCTAACCTTTTCAAACGCCACGATTTCATGGGTTTGATCATCAAAAGTTAAGAGCGGTTTGATCTTTAAAACACTCCCAATAAAAGCTGACGCGTTTGAGAGGCGTCCACCTCGGACTAAGTTTTGAAGATCATCAACAATAAATAATTCGTCCATTGAATCACGGATATCATCCAGGTGAGTTAAAATTTCATCAACATCTTTTCCTTGTTCAGCCATCTTTGACGCTTCAATAGCAAGATAGCCCATCAATTTAACGGTGATTTGAGAATCATAAGGAATAACCTTAATATTTTCAATCGTTGGTGCAATATTTTTTAATTGATTCACAAATCCAGAGATGGTACTTGCTAAATGAATACTGATGACGGCATCATAGCCCTCATCTGCAAGCTTATTATATAAGGTAATCATTTCACCAAGCGGCGGTTGAGAGGTGCTTGGAAATGATTGAGTCGTTCTCAGTCTTTCATAAAAATCAGAGGTTGAAATATCAACGCCTTCATCAATTGATCGACCGTCCATGATGACTGGGATAGGAACCACATGAATGTGATACCTATCAACCTCATCCTTTGAGAGATAACTTGTACTGTCAGTTACCACTGCAATTTTCATCTAAACACCTGCTTTATTATTATCATCGGTTGTAAAATTAAAAAAACTTTGCAATAGCAATATACTATCGCAAAGTAGTGACTCTTACAAATAAAAGCCGAATTAATTTTTTAATTTAAATGATTTTTCTAATGAATCATCTATTCTGTCAACACTCTTAACCAATCGATTGAGTAGAATTTGCAGTAACTGCTGTTCCTCATCGGACCAATGCTCAAAGATAAGTGTATTTAAATCTTTAACGTTTGCTTCAATTTGCGCTTTTGCATCTTCACCCTTTTTTGTGATGGTGTAAATAAGCTGACGGTGGTCTTTACCAGTCGCCTCTTTTACCAACATTTCCTTGGTTACTAAGTTTTTTAATTGACGACTTAGAGTAGAAGTATCGAGATCCATGATGCCAGATAAAATTTCTTGGGTGTTCTGATCAACCGTTACGTTATTCAATAATTCCCACTCTGAAATTGTTAAATTTTCACCCTTTGTAAGCTGCATTAATTGCTGTTTATGTATTCTTGCAGTCTTTCGTAATAGATTTAAGCTATTTTCCATCATACCATCTCCAATCATCATTTGTATTATACATCAATTGAATTGTATTGAACATCTATTTAACTTTATTTGCGATTTAAGTAGCTATTCTTTATGTGGCCGGCTATTTTCTGTATACTTAAGGTTGTATGTCTCCATAAATTTGTATTTGAAAGATGTGATATTTTTGAGTTTTGATGGATCCTTTACCCACTCAATGGCTATTGAGTTAAATACGCAACTGCAATCAGCTCGAGTTTCAAAAATTAGCCAACCCTATCCAAACGAAGTGGTCTTAACTTTTCGGAATAATAGAAAAAATCTGCCATTACTTTTATCAGCTAATCCAACCTATGCGCGAGCTCAGATTTCTGAGATTCCATATGCGAATCCAGAGAAGCCAACCAACTTTACGATGATGCTTCGTAAGTACCTTGGCGGTGCAGTTCTCCAGTCAGTGTCTCAACTAGAGAACGACCGAGTTCTAAACTTTGCCTTTTCAAGCCGTAATGAACTAGGTGATACGATTCAGCTATCCTTGATCATTGAAATAATGGCCCGTCATAGTAACGTCATTTTAATTGATCAATCGACAATGACCGTGCTTGATGCAATTAAACATGTTGGTTCCGATCAAAATCGTTATCGAACACTTTTACCAGGAAGTACTTACATTAACCCACCGGCTCAGAATTTGAGAAATCCGTTTGAATTTGATACTCACGATTTAATTGAGTTACTAAAAGCGTTCCCTAATGAAGATGTCTTGGGGGCGGAATTGCAAAAACGTTATCAAGGACTAGGCAAAGATACTGCCTCTGCACTAGCAAAACAGTTACACCAACCGGGAGATTCAACTGATCTTTTTAAAGAATTCTTTGACCAGTTTAATAACCCAATCCCTACCCTTTCGCTTCTTGCCAATAACAAGACAATGTTTTCCGCTTTTCCCTATGTTGAATCTGAATCAAATAATAGCTTCGACTCATTGAGTAAACTTTTGGATTTTTACTTCCAAGATCGAGTTGAACGAGATCGGGTTCAGCAACAGGGAAGCACCTTAATCCATGTGGTTCGTAATGAACTAAAGAAGAATAAAAACAAGGTTAAAAAACTTAAGCGAACCCTAGTTGAAACTGAATCAGCAGATGAGTTCCGCGTTAAGGGGGAAATCTTAACAACCTACCTGAATAAGGTAACACGAGGTATGAAAGAAATCACACTCCCTAATTTTTACGAGGAAGAAAAGCCACTGAAGATTTCGCTATCTAACCAGATTTCTCCTTCTCAAAATGCCCAGAAATACTTCAAAAAATATAATAAGCTACAAAATGCTGTTACATTTGTGAATGAGCAACTGAAGGAAACTAATGAAGAAATTGATTATTTAGAGAGCGTCATGTCTCAGATTGAATTAGCTAAGCCAAGCGACCTCGTTGAAATTCGACTAGAACTTCAAGAAGGCGGTTATCTGAGGAACCATGAGCACGATAACAAGAAAAAACAGAAGAAGCACAAAATTGCAAAACCTGACCAGTTTACCGCTTCAGATGGCACTTCAATCGAGGTCGGAAAAAACAATTTACAAAATGATCAGTTAACGCTTAAAACAGCCAAAAAAACCGATATATGGCTTCACGTTAAGAATATTCCAGGATCTCATGTTATTATTCATGATCCAGCGCCAAGCGAGGAAACGTTAATGGAAGCTGCAAATTTAGCAGCTTATTTCTCAAAGGGACGCCAATCAAGTACCGTTCCAGTTGACTATATCCAAGTTAAAAAGATTCGGAAACCTAATGGTGCTAAACCGGGCTTCGTCGTTTATGAGGGTCAAAAAACAGTCTTTGTCACTCCGGATGAGGCACTTGTCTCAAAACTTGAAACTAACTAATCTATAAATTAAGAAGCGCAAGAGATAAACTATTTCATTTATCTCTTGCGCTTCTTTTAATTTTCTAAATTTAACGAATCAACTTACTTATTTTTCTGTTCTGTATTGCTTAATTCTTGACGCGCAATTTCATCCGTTGATCCAAATGCAATTTCTGCACCCACTTGTTGTTGGGAACTACCCGCTTGGTTCTTAACCCTTAGTTGATTAAATGGGTAATTAAATTGCATTAAGACAACTCGATCTGGATGCAAATTTAGTTTAAATGTCGCCAGTGAGTCCGGAGATAATAAGCCAAGTTTTTGTTGTACCAGAATTCTAATCCAATTAACGCCAGTTACCTTGTTCAGGAAGGCAATTTCTGTCAATCTAGCAGGCCGAATTCCGGTAAACTTAACTTGGTCCTGACTCTGTAGAAAGAGTACCTGTACAAGTCCCCTTAAGTTGCGCTTTTTCGCTTCCGCAACGGCTTGAGTAATAATCAAGTTCTGCTCATCTTCGCTTAAGGTTGGTGGCGTTTTAAAACCTGATACTTGGTCTAACTGATTTGAGTGATCGCCACTCAATAATCTGACTAGTTCAATTGGTGTAACTTCATCATCCGTGACAAACAGACTTAATTCTAAATTAGCTTGTTCAGATAGTTCAACGCCTGCTTCTTGATCCGGTGGTAAGACCACAACAGGTAACCGCCGTTTTTTGAGTTCTCTTGTTAGATAATGGCGATTTCCTGGAATAAAAATGACCTCTGGATGTTCCAGCTCAATAATGTTTAAAAGATCTCCTAATTGAATGGGATCGACGTACTGTTTGTCGCTAAGCTGTGGAATTAGTGACAGCGCATTGGGATTTGTATTAATAATGATGGTTTTATAGTCTGCTTTGCGAAGCTGATTTAAGAGACTGACGGTGAAGTAGTCTGCCGAAGTATTGGGTCCGAGTTGGTTACCACCCCGACCAACAACGAGCGCCGATTTAGCCTCAAGCTTTTTTGACTCATTTTCGGTCTCAAACGTACTGTAATAAATGGTCGATACCTTATCAAATTCACCAGCAGTTGGTTCGACCGCTTTGTATGTCGGTAGAATTTGACTCTCTTTCGCAAACGTTCTTATTGCATCAATCGATACTTGCCACATTCCTGCAATCATACCATCACCAAATCCGAAATACTTTGCCTTTTCCAATGTTTTAGCATCCATTGGATTTGCAATTGTCTCGGTTTCGATTTTTATTAAATGCTTAATTTTATAGAAATAAAAAGGATCTATCTTGGTTAATTCAGAAAGCTCGTCCACTTGATAGTGGCGGCGCAGCGCTTCTACCAATGCAAAAATTTGCGTAGAACGAGCGTGAATAAGCTGATCAATTAACTCGTTATCATTTAGCTTGATTTGGGGCAAAACGTCCTTAGGGCTCAGTTGAGAAGATCTGAGCGCCTTCAGCATTGCTTCTTCAGTACTCCGACCAATTCCAATGGTTGACCCCACTGATTTCATGACTGTGTTTAAATGATCATCTGCACTTGGTACATCTTCAAATGGCCAAAGTGGAAACTTTGCAACAACGTGATCAACAGTTGGTTCCATGAGTGCTATTTGTTTGGCATAATTATCGGGTAGTTTTATTTCTGCCAACTGTAATTCAGTGGCTAAGTTAGCAATCACGTGTGCTAATGGATAACCCGTGGCCTTTGCAGCAAGTGAGACACTTCGATCGAAGTATGGACTTATTTTGGTCACATAATAACTATGGGTCTCACTATTCAATGCAAATTGGGTGTGAAGCACACCAGTAATTTTAAGTGCTTGAATAATTGACAGGGTTGCGTCCCTCAAAGTTTGAAATTCACGGTCCGTCAATGTTTGTGTTGGGACGAACATAATTGAATCGCCGGAATGAATTCCAATTGGATCCATGTTTTCAATCCCGCTAATCAAGAGTTTCGTGCCACTCTTATCACGAATAGCTACCATTTCAATTTCTTTATTACCCACAACGCTTTGTTCAATCACGCATTGATGAATTCTTGACTGTTCAAAACCACTTTCTAACGCGCTATCTAATTGATCCTCATTTTCACAAAGCTGCCGGTTGGCGTCTCCCCATGGAGAAACGGACTTTATAATAACCGGATAGCCGATATCACGAAGGACATCAAATGCATCATCAAAATCTTTGACGACTTGAGAGCGAATGACAGGCTGATTAATTTGAGTTAAAAACTGTTGAGTCAGTGCTGGATTACTAATCTGTTGAAGCGCAAGTGGCGGCATGCCCAGAATTCGAACCTCATTTTCTCCAAGAACACCCGTTTCAAGCAATTCTTGGGTTACTCGAATTGCTAAAAGCCCGCCAATTGTTGGAAGTATTGCATCCGGCTGTTCTTTTTCGATAATATTTCTCGCATTATCAACAGTGACTGACTGAATGAACATGTTACTTGGTTGAACCGACTCCAAAGAAATAGAGTACGGATTATTGTCGAGTAGAAGCGTTTTAATGCCGAGTCGTTGGAAGGTCTGAATTGTTTGATAAATAACGCCATCGAGTTCAGTTTCGTGGCCAATGTCAGTATGTCCGCCGCCAATTATTAAGACTTTGTGTATTTGATTGACCATCGCTTACTCCTCTCGAGTACTCATTATTTCTGTAAATTCATCAAAAATATCTAATGAATCATCAGGACCAGGCGCAGCATCTGGGAAAAACTGCACAGAAAAAGCCGGGAAATCCCGATGTCGTAATCCCTGGACGGTGCCATTAATTAAATCTACATACGTGATGATTAATTTTTCTCGGTCAACCGATTTTGCATCAATTGCGTACCCTTGTCCCTGAGCCGCAAAGATAATTTGGTTGGTAATAATTTGTCTAATTGGATGATTTGCACCATGGTGCTCGGAAAGCATTGGCGTAACAGTTGCATTATTAGCTAGCGCAAATAATTCGTGCCCCAAGCCAATCGCAAACAGCGGCACCTTAGATTGAATTTCCCGAATCATATCCAGAACAGTTTCAGGCAAGTCAAACGGTGATCCAGGGCCAGTAGACAGAATGACACCATCCGGATCCAAATTGGTGATTGATTCAGCGGTGGCAGACCAAGGAAGAACAGTAACGTTACAATCCCGTTTAGAAAGTTGCCGCAAAATACCATTTTTGAGGCCGAAATCAATCACAACCACATTGCTACCAGTATTGGGATTAGGATATGGTTTCGGTGTTGAAACTTGCGCAACCTGCTGATTCGTTAAAACAGTCGCGTGTAATTGATCAAATGCATGATCGTCGTCCACATCAACGATACTTCCCTTAATAGTTCCGGTTTTTCGGAGTTTTCGAATGATGTAACGGGTATCGATGCCACTAATTCCAGGAATATTATTTTGTTTCAAAAATTGATCTAGCGAAAGTCTTCGTTGCCGATTTTTAGAAATGCTGGCTAAATCCCTAACGACCATGCCTTTTGCAGTTGGCAAAATAGACTCATAGCTGTCATGATTGATGCCAGTACTACCAATGGTTGGCTGAGAAAAAACGATAATTTGATTATGATAAATTTGATCGGTCACAATTTCTTGATAACCGGTCATACTCGTATTAAAAACAACTTGGCCAGTTGTCGTAGCACTAGATCCAAAGCCTTCACCTTTAAAAGAAGATCCATCTTCAAGTATTAAGTATCGTTCAGCCATTTAATTCACTCCTAAATACCGCAATCGCTTATTTATGTAAAATTTCGACCGCGTCACGCCCGTCAATTTCTTCAACGGAAACTCTAATTCTTTCTTTTTGGGAACTTGGGATATTTTTGCCCACAAAGTCGGCACGAATTGGAAGTTCTCGATGACCACGATCAACTAAAACTGCTAAATTAATGCTTTCAGGTCGTCCCATGTCAATAATTGCACTTAAGGCAGCGCGAATTGTGCGACCCGTGTAAAGAACATCATCAACTAAAATGACTTTTTTACCAGCAACTGGGAATGTAACGCTTCCGGCAGTGACCGTTGGATCATTTTCTTTACCATCGTGTTCAATATCATCACGATACATTGTGACGTCTAATTCGCCAACTGGAACTTCTGATCCTTCAAGCTGTTGAAGTCTGCTCGCGATTCGTTGTGCCAGGTAAACACCGCGAGTCTTAATTCCCAAAATGACTAAATCATCAATGCCCTTATTGTGCTCGATGATTTCATAGGTAATCCTGGTTAATGCTCGTTGCATTGCCATTGCGTCTACGACTACTTTAGCCATTCTAATTTCCTCCTAAATAATATTATGGTTGTAATTTAGAGATACATCGCTCAAAAAATGATTAATCCGTCGTCGGATTTATTAAAGCATATTAAACTCCCCCAACAAAGTCAACGTTGGCTGGTACTTTTGGTCTGTTTTCTAAGCTTATCAATCATTTTCTGAAATTCATCAGGTAATGGTGCCGTAAAAAGGAGCTCCTTACCAGAAACTGGATGACGGAAGCCAAGTTCTCTAGCATGCAAATATTGACCAGTTCCTGCCAAGGTTTTCTTCGGGCCGTATAGCGGATCTCCCGCCAAAGGGTGCCCGATTGATTTCATGTGTACCCGAATTTGATGGGTTCTACCAGTTTCAAGACGACACGCGACCAAAGTATAGTTTAGGTAGCGTTCCAGAACTCGGTAATGGGTAATAGCGACTCGACCACCCTGGACGATTCCCATTTTTTTCCGATCCTTAAGGGAACGGGCAATGGGCGCATTAATAGTCCCCTCATCGTTTTTAACAATACCATGCACAAGTGCAACGTATTCCCGCTTGTTGGTCTTAGCTTTTAGCTGTGCGGCAAGTGATTGGTGTGCGTGATCATTTTTGGCAACCATTAAAAGCCCAGTTGTATCCTTATCAATTCGGTGAACGATTCCTGGACGAAAAGTTCCGTTAATTGTTGATAATGGGCTATGGTACAGTAATGCGTTTACGAGTGTATGGTTAGGGTGACCAGCAGATGGATGAACGACCATTCCAGCTGGTTTATTAACGACAATTACGTCGTCATCCTCATAAACAATGTCCAAAGGAATGTCCTCTGGTTCGACGCCAGATGCGACTGGCTCAGCTCGGTCAATTTCAATTTTATCCCCATTTTGAACGAGGTATTTTGGCTTCTCATTTCCCCCATTAACGCGAACGTGATTTTCTTCAATTGCCAATTTAACTTGGGATCGAGTCCAATCCGCGAAATGATCACTGATTACTTTATCTAATCGACCGGATTCAATGGTGATGGTAAATTGTTCAGTTTTCATTTAGATTTCTTCATTCTTTCTTCTAACAGCATAAATAGCAGTAGTAAGATTACGCCAACCGTCAAACATGAATCCGCAAAATTAAATATAGGAAAATTGATAAAATCAAGTTGAAACATATCTACAACGTAGCCTAAACGGATTCGATCTATAAAATTACCAATTGTTCCTGCAATGAGTAATGAAATGCTTAAACAATATGGCCAATAGTTTCTAAAGTACCAAAAGTAATAGATCATCACTAACAACGCGATAATCGTAATGATTGTGAATAGCCATTGTTGACCGCTCAAAATACTCCAAGCTGCCCCATTGTTTCGGAGATAAGTGATTGACAGAAATCCGGGAATCACTGTTTTAACGCCGCCAAGAAACAAACTAGCAACAACTGCATGTTTAATGACCTGATCGATAATAATTAATAAAATTGCAAGTAAACTAAAAAGGATAATCATGTTTTTCTCCAGAGTCGTTTAGAATAAACCAGTTATTTTTCCGGTTTTGTCGATGTCCATGTTAAGTGCTGCAGGTTTTTTTGGCAAACCTGGCATTGTTAATATCTTACCAGTCAGAGCAACAATGAACCCTGCCCCTAGTTTGGGAACAAACTCGCGAACGTGAATACTAAAGTCTGATGGCGCACCTAATTTCTTGGCATCATCGGTAAATGAATACTGAGTCTTAGCCATGCAAATCGGTAACTTATCCCAGCCACGTTCCTTGAACCTTCTCAATTGATTTTTGGCCTTTGTTGATAATTCAACCTTGCGACCACCGTATATCTTTGTCACAATTTGGGTCATCTCAGTTTCCAACGTATCGGTTTCTGAGTAAAGGGGTCTGAATTCCGTTTCAGTGTCACAAGCTTTAACAACCGCCTCTGCTAGCTCTGTTGCCCCAGCACCACCATTTGCCCAAACCGTGGTGTCATAAGCTTCTACACCAAATTTGGTTTCAACGATTTGCTTTAAAGCTGAGACCTCGGCGTCCGTATCCGAACTAAACCGGTTAATCGCAACGATGACTGGCACATTGTACTGTTTCATATTTTGGACATGGCGTTGTAAATTAATGCTACCCTGCTCCAACGCAGCCAGATTTTCAGTGCCTAAATCAGCCAATTTAATTCCAGCATTATATTTTAGTGCCCGAATTGTTGCGACAATCACAATTGCATTCGGCGTTTTACCGAGTTTTGGTGTCTTAATATCGAGAAATTTTTCAGCACCTAAATCTGCTCCAAATCCAGCCTCAGTTACCGCATAATTGGCCAACTTGAGGGCAGCTTGAGTTGCAAGAATCGAATTACAGCCATGAGCAATATTAGCAAATGGTCCCCCATGGATAATTGCTGGGGTGTGTTCCATTGTTTGAACGAGGTTAGGCTTGATTGCGTCCTTTAGTAAAAGGGTAATCGCACCGCCAACCTTTAAGTCTGCAACTGTAATTGGCTTTTTATCATAAGTATAGCCAAGCAAAATTTTATTAACGCGCACTTTTAAATCCATTAAATCGGTGCTTAAACACAGAACGGCCATCAGTTCACTAGCAACTGTAATATCAAAGCTCGTTTCTCGTGGTACGCCACTAGTTCGACCGCCAAGTCCGATGACGACATTTCTAAGAGCCCGATCATTGATGTCTAATACGCGGTTCCATTCGATGGTTCTTGGATCGATATTTAAGTCGTTGCCTTGTTGTAAATGGTTATCAATTAAAGCCGCAAGCGTGTTGTGGGCTTCAGTAAGTGCGTGCATGTCCCCTGTAAAATGGAGGTTAATATCCTCCATTGGAATTACTTGGGCCATACCACCACCCGTTGCGCCACCCTTCATTCCCATAACGGGTCCGAGGGATGGTTCACGTAAGGCAACTGCAGTTTTTTTGCCAATTCGGTTTAAAGCATCACCAAGTCCAACGGTCACCGTTGACTTCCCTTCTCCTGCTGGAGTGGGATTGATTGACGTAACCAAGATTAGCTTATGGTCTCCAATTTTACCTTTGATTGGTAGCTTAAGCTTTGCTTTGTTATCACCATATTGTTCTATCTCAGATGACCCTAATCCTAATTTTTCAGCAACCTGAGTAATCGGTAATCCGGTGCTTGATTGTGCAATTTCGATGTCTGTTTTCAATTACATTACCTCCGATTCGTTGTTACTATTCCTAATAATCATTTCAAGCTCAATCACAGAGTTCGGTGGTAAAATAAAATTGTAAATTTTACCTTTGGCAACAAAACCAAGTCTCCTCTTTGTGGTTGTGACGTTCGATATTTGTGCAAATTTGATTTTTTGACCTCTTTGGTTAATTAATTTCTTGATAATTAAGGTATCGGCTTGAATCACAATATTTCTAAAGTGAATTTCAGCCCAACACGTGAAAGCAAAAACAAGAAAGAAAGCTAACGTAATCCACTGAAAATGGGTAATTTCTAACCAAAAAATAGCCCCAAGTAAAAAAATAATGACTGTCCAACTCCAATTAATAATGCTAACAAGTGGACTTGGTTGATATAAAAATCGGCGCTCTTGAGTTACCATATATATTAAATCCTTTCGTGGAGGAATCGCATGATTACATTATACACTGATGCCGCAACTAATCCTAAAACTAACGTAAGTGCTTGCGGAATTTTAATCATTCAAAATGGGAAACAGATTCAATTAAAATTTGACCTACCAAATAGTGATAATCATAAAGCAGAATTTCATGCGGCAATATTGGCATTTCAACTTCTTTTACGTGATTATGTCACTGCAGAAGCTGCAAAAAAAATGACCGTCCGCTTTTTTACGGACAGTCAGATTTTAGCTGATAGCATTCAGAAAAAATACGCAAAGCATTATCAAAATCTTGTTGATCAGTTGCTAGAACTTCAGGATCAATTTCAACTAGTCCTCTCAATGTGGGTTCCCGAAAAACAAAACCGAGGTGCCCATCAGCTAGCGATGCAAGGCCTGCATCATGCTGAATCGAAAAATTAAAGTCGCTTCAAATAAATATCTAACTCTTTTTCGTAATTTGACCAGTCTGGTTCGCCGCCAAAAATGATTGAACCGGCAAGTAATTTGCCAATAATGGGTCCCGTTGTGAGACCAGATGAACCAAGTCCCCCTGCCACTAAAACTTTTCTGAAGAACGGCACGGGTCCAAAGAATGGTGCAAAATCGCTAGAATAACCACGCGTCCCCACGCGCATTCCAGTTATCTTATCAATCGTTAGCTCTGGAACCATTGCTTTGGCACTGGCAAACAGATCTTTTTTTGCTTCTGAGGTTTGCTCTAGGTTAAATCCATTTTCATCTTCGTGGGTGGCGCCAACGATTAACGAACCATTACCAAATGGAATAAAGTCGCGCTCGCCCTCCGGCATCAGCACTGGCATCACTTGATGGTCTTCATAGTTCTTAACACTCAGCTCAATTAATTGGCCCTTTTGTGGTCTAATATCTGCTTCAATTCCCAAAGGCTCTAGTGTTTGCTTCAACCAGCCGCCAGTTGCCACGATGACTCGATCAAATTTCACGGTTCCGCGAGCAGTGACAATATTGCCATCAGAATTTAGGCTGACTTTTTCGTTTTTAACTTTCAAATTCTTTGTTTGCGCAATTTTTAAAAGTGATTCTGTGTATTGTGCGCCATCAATTCTAGCGCCACCAGAGACTAATATCCCAGGATGCGGTTGGTGTAATAATGGAATCATTTGGCTCACTTCTTCTGAAGTCAGCTGAGAAACGGTCCCCATTTGAGGGGCATCCTGTCTTCTATTTTGAGCCAATTGATACAGGGACTCTAAATCAGCATCATTACTCCGCGTGATAATTGTGCCGGTTTGCTGGTAAACGGCGTTACTTAAATTTGCTTCTCGTGCAAGCTGTGGTAATAGATCAGCTCCGGCTTTTGCCAATTCGTACCACCGCTTATTTCGTCTTTTAGAGAGCCATGGTGAAATAATTCCGGCTGCAGCCTTAGTAGCTTGACCAGTACCATCATCATATAAAGTTACTTCTTGCTGTGTGTTTCCGGGTAGCTTACTTAAATAATAGGCAACGGTTGCGCCTACCATTCCACCACCAACAATTGCTACTTTTTGCGTCATAGTTTGTAACCTCCTGATTAATAACCCTATGACTTTATAGTATCACAATCAGAAAAACAAAAAGGAGCTGGGACAAAACAAATGTTTTGTCCCAGCTCCTATGTTATTTTCGAATATTCTTGCTTAGTCGGGTTCCAAAAGGCTGCTTTCTCCGCCTAGCTACGATCAACAAACAATCCCAAGTACAGGATTATTCGTTAATCTAGGCTATGCTCAAAAGCAAACCGCCTTTTGTCTCACCCTTAATTTTAATTATTTAAACACTTTAAACTGCTCTGACTCTGGCATAAATTCCTTTTCGTTTACAGAACCTTCAATTGAACCAAAGTCCAATTGGCCACGTAAACGCCAGTTATCAGGAATGTTGAAAGCTTCTTTAACAAGATCATCGATAATTGGATTGTAATGTTGAAGATTAGCGCCGAGGTCCATTTCAGCTAAGGTTTCCCATACTGAATAGATGGCGATTCCTTGGCCTTGTTCTGACCAATCGTAAAAGTTATCGGCATAAAGTGGGAAATTCTTTTCAAGATCTGCAACAACGTCAGTGTCGGTGAAGAACATTACTGTCGCAAATGAAGCTTTAAATGAGTTAATTTTTTGGAGTGTCTTTTGGTAAGCTTCTTCGGTTGGCACTTCAGACTTAAGGCGTTTTGCAACGATGTCCCAAAGTTTATCGTTACTCTCTCCGAAAAGTGTCACAGCTCTAACAGTTTGGCTATGAAATGCTGTTGGTGCTTGTTGAATCGCCTTTTGAATAACTGATACCAATTCATCTGGAGACTGCTTGACATTTTTACCAAGTGAATAGATTGAACGACGCTTTTCTTGTAAGTCATAAAACTTGCTCATATTATAATTCCACCTTAAAAATTAGTATTTGGTGCGCCGGTGCGCTACCGATTACTAAAATAATACCAACTTACTTTTGGTAAGTAAAGGAAAAAGTCCTAAATTAGTTAATTTCTGAAATTTTTCCGTTCATTTGGTCAGATGTCGCTGAAGTCGTTTGCTCATTTAGAAATATTTTAAGAAATTGGGGAATACTTTCTGCGGTATTCTCTGCCGTCAATTCATTGAGGGACTTCCAACTATTAACACCCTCGTCACCATTTTGAACTAAGGTACCAGAAAAATCAGACGTGTGGTATAAAAAACAGATTTTCCGGGTTAATTCCTTGTCATCAAACCATTCGACAGTCCCACACAAGGATAACGAATGAACGGTGAGCCCCGTTTCTTCTCGTACTTCGCGAACCATTGCGTGGTATAAGTCTTCCTTAACCTCCACGTGACCACCAGGAAAAGTTAACCCGCGGCGCCAGGAAACATCGGTTTTGTCTTGGACAAGAACTTGTTTCGTGTTTGGATCAGTAATTAAACACATGTTGACTAGCTCAACTGACTGACTTCTTGGATATTTCATCGTTTGACCTCCTCAATAATCGTTATTATAGCAAAAAAATCAGACCAATTTACTGGTCTGATTTTTAAGTTATTTTCTAATTTTATGGCCCCAGAACTGGAAATAATCCGTTCTTAGCGCACCATTATAAAGTTTACGTTTCTTAGTTGCGCGGTCGCCATAGAATTGTTCGAAGTCTAAGTCAGCCGTAATAATGTATTTAGACCAGCTTGTTAACGGCTTAAATACTTTACCCATTTGACGGTACATAAGTTCAACGCTTTCCTTGTCCTTCATTCGTTCACCATATGGTGGATTAGAAATCATGACCCCGTTGATTTTATCAGTCGTAAAATCTTGAACTGCGAGTTGTTTAAAGTCGATATCGTGTAAGACGCCGGCTGCATTAGCATTAACCTTAGCAACATCAATCATCGAACCATCAATATCGGAAGCAAAAATATCAAGATCAATATCATGATTTTCAGCTTGTCGCGCTTCTTCACGCAGCTTCTCACTAATCTTTTGATAGTCTTGATGCCAACCTTCGCATACAAATGAGCGATTAATACCAGGTGCAATATTATGCCCAATTAAAGCAGCTTCAATTGGAATAGTACCAGAACCACAAGTTGGGTCTGCAAATGGCATATCAGGATACCAATTGGTTATCTTAATTAAGGCTGCAGCCATATTTTCTTTCATGGGAGCAGTACCCTTTGCTTCACGGTAGCCACGTTTGAACAGACTATCACCCGTTGTATCAAGGGTAACCATAACCTGATCATCTCTGATTGCCACTTCTACTGGGAACATTGCCCCAGTTTCAGGCAAACGTGTCCGTCGATGATAGACGGCACTCAACTTGTTTACAATGGCTTTTTTTGAGATAGATTGAATATCAGGGACACTATGAAGCTTAGAATTCTTTGATCGGGCATTAACCGGGAATTCTGCATCCATTGGCATGAAATGATCCCAGTTTATTTCAGTAACCTTATTGAAAAGGTCCTCAAAAGTCGTTGCCCTAAATTCAGCAATGATAATTTTGATTCGGTCAGCCGTTCGCAACCAGAGATTGGCCTTAATAATATCTTCCATGGTACCGTCAAACTTGATTCGACCATTCTCGACCTGAGTCTGAAAACCAAGATACTTTAACTCACGTCCTGCAATTGCCTCAATTCCACTTGCCGTGGCAGCATAAAGATGAAACTTTTCCATAACGAGTCCTCCTATTCTTGAATATTATTTTATAAGAAATTAAAGTCATAAAAAAAGTGGGAGCAAGCTCCCACTACCTGAAGGTGTAAACCTCTGTAAGCCATGTTTTGTGCCTTAATCAAAATTCAGGAATTTCAATCAGGCGGTAATCATCTATCTCGAGAGTATAAACTCTCCCCCCACATTTCGTTCATTTCCATATGTGAAGCGCCCCTACCGTAGTTTGGGTTGCCCGCTCGTGGGGTTTACCGCGTTCCACCGCTGCTGTTTCCAACACCGTCATCGTCGCTGTGGCACTTTCAAAAATACTCAAGCATAGTCAGAGACCTTAGCTCTTTCTTTTGCCGTAATCTTTACAGATTCCCCGGCTTATTTTTTCACCGAGCACGAACACTACAAGCATCGCAGCTTGTGCGAGCATGGACTTTCCTCAGCCGACATAAGCCGACCGCAATTACCCGAAGTTTACACCTAATTTAATATTACAAACGATGTGATTCATTTGCATTATTATCTAATTGAGAACCAAAAACGTGTCGTTCCAAATTGGATAGACGCTTAAGAATATCCATATTTGAAATGTTTGATGCTGGTTGTGAGTTTGGTTGAGGTATTGAACCACCAACAGATAACTGCTTAGTTAGTTCATCAACCTTTGCCAGTAGACGCTGATTTTCGTCGGATAGTCGTTGATTTTCTTTGCTATATCCTTCGTAATCTTTAATAACTGTGTCTAAAAAGCTATCGACGTCTGCGGGATCATACCCACGCATCTTCTGACGGAACTCCTTTTGCAAAATATCTTTAGGAGTAAAATTAATATTTTCCATTACAAGCTACACCTCATTATTTTCAACACCAACGTTTACTATGTTAGCAGATTTTATCCAGGTTGAAAACCATTATTTGAATTTTCTTCAAATTCGTTGGCTTTTTCCTGCAACCAATCAAAATCTAGCATCTCTAAATCGTACGGTTGGCGATCCATATATTTTTGAATTGCCTGATAATCATACTCAGGCTTTCCTTCTTTCTCTATATCATATACTAATCCAGCTAATTCGGTATGGCTTAACATGAAAGTTTGATAATTTCTTAATTGTTGTGGACTTTCATATGGTGCTGCACTGACAGTCTCAACAAAGTCTGCCTTCAATTTAATTTGTGCAAGTTTTGCTTGATTATTTTCATTCCAATTTGACCCAAAGTCTTTGAATGGTAACATCATTGCAATTTTGAATTCCGGGTACTGCTCTTTTAGGTCCGCACCAGCTTCGATGACCCATTGTTCAATTCCAAGCTGTCCACCCGTAATTAACCAAGTAACACCCGTCTCAATTTTTTCAATCAGGTAGTTTTTTAATGCATATTGAATGACCTTTAATTTTGGATCTTCATTTCCGAAAACCCCTAGTTCGTAGCTTCTATAACCAGTTAGCCAAAGCCTACTCATCAAGATGTCTCCTTCCTTAATAATATTTATAAATTTCGCAACGTTTATTTAAGCTTCCACTTGGTATAATAACATTAATTATGTAGCTAGCTGTATAATGTCCGTGGTATGATATATCGTGTATTATCGCTTCTTTATTTGAAAGGTGATGCTTCATTTGGCAATTCGATATCCAAACGGTAAACAATTTCGTCAACCGACTGAAACTGCTTCAAAACTGAAGTCAGCTTCGGCTAAGACCAGCTTTAGTGATCGTGGTATGACACTTGAGCAGGAACTCAATCAGAGCAACGCCTACTATTTGAACCACGATGTTGCGGTTATTCATAAAAAGCCCACACCCATTCAGATTGTGAATGTGGATTATCCTAAACGAAGTGCGGCAGTCATTAAGGAAGCTTACTTCAAACAAGCTTCCACGACAGATTACAACGGTGTCTATAGAGGAAACTACATCGATTTTGATGCAAAAGAAACGCAAAATGCAACGTCTTTTCCGTTACACAATTTCCACGAACATCAGGTGGAACATATGCGTCAGTGCATTAAACATGGTGGAATCTGTTTTGCTATTATTAAATTCGTAAAATTAGACCAGATTTTTCTTTTTAAAGCCACCGATTTATTTTCCTATTGGGACAATATGGATGCAACTAAGGGGCGCAAATCAATTCCACTCGCTGATATTCAGAAAAACGGCATTTTAATTCAGTACCACATTCAACCTTTGATTCCGTATTTGGAAGCCGTTGATCAACTGATTGATTTGAGACGTTAACTAAGAAGGGGAAACTTTATGTCAACAAACAATTCAAAACAGCCAACTCGTATGAGTCGCAATAGCGGACAACGCTTTAGTTCAAAACCAAAGCATGGCTGGCAATTATTTCGAAAAATTATGTACCTTGTTTTTGCTGCCCTATTCGTCGTGATTTTAGCTGGTATAGGACTATTCTTTTTTTATGCGCAAAGCGCGCCAGAGGTTAGTCATGATCAACTTGCTAGTGATACATCAACAAGAATTTATGATTCCTCTGGCTCTCTCGTTTCGAAACTTGGTGCGCAGGATCGCGATTACGTCAAAAACAAGAATATTCCTGGCACGTTGAAACAAGCTGTCGTTTCTATTGAAGATAAGCGATTCTACAAACACCATGGTGTCGACCCAACCAGAATTATGGGTGCGGCAGTTGCTGATTTAACTGGTAATTCTCTTGGCCTCCAAGGTGGAAGTACCTTAACCCAGCAACTCGTCAAGCTATCAGTATTTTCGACTGCTGCATCAGACCGAACGCTAAAACGAAAGGCGCAAGAAGCCTGGTTAGCAATTCAAGTTGAACGTAACTACTCAAAAGCTAAGATTCTAGAATTTTACATTAATAAAGTTTACATGGGTAATGGTGTGTATGGGATGCAAACGGCGGCGAAATATTATTATGGTAAGACATTGAGCAATCTGACTCTGCCACAATTAGCACTATTAGCCGGGATGCCGCAATCACCTACTTCATACGACCCAGTTAAATATCCTAAATATGCGACACAACGAAGAAATACTGTTTTAACGGCGATGGTTTCTAACAACGTCATTACTTCACAACAAGCAGCTCAAGCAAAAGCAACTAACGTTTCGTCTGGTCTTGTTACGTCGCATACAACGACCTCTTCCAGTCTTTCTAAAAACTCGAAAGTGATCGATTCTTATTTAAAAACTGTTTATAGTGAATTGAAAAAACGAGGTTACAACACGAACACTGGTGGCCTCAAGGTTTACACGAACCTCAATTTAAAAACCCAAAAGCATTTATATAACACCGTTAATAACGACTCAACCGTTGCCTTCCCAAGTAACAAATTTCAAGTTGGCGCAACGATGGTTAATTCGAAAAATGGTAAAGTGGTCGCAATGCTAGGTGGTCGAAAAGTGGGAAATGTCTCATTTGGTCTAAACCGAGCCGTTCAAACTGATCGCTCAAGTGGATCGACGATGAAACCGCTCATGGATTATGGCCCTGCTATTGAATATTTGAATTATCCAACTTATCAACCCGTTCAAGATACCGCCTACACTTATGCAGGTACCAACAAGCAACTATACGACTTTGACAATAAGTATCAAGGAACAATCACCATGCGCAAAGCATTGGTTGAATCTCGGAATATTCCTGCCGTTCGAACGCTTGAAGCGGTTGGAATTTCGAAAGCAACTAAGTTCCTTGGCGGGTTAGGAATGACCTTCAAGGATCAGCTGACCCTGCAAAACGGGATTGGCGCTTATATTTCCTCTGAGCAAGAAGCTGCCGCCTACGCTGCTTTTGCAAATGGTGGTGTCTATCATAAGCCATACCTCATTAGTAAGGTTACGACGTCGGATGGGAAGTCTAAAACGTACAGTAGTAAAGGTAAACGCGCAATGACCAAGGCAACTGCCTTTATGATTACCGATATGCTTAAAGGCGTTATGACAAATGCCAGTAGCTCTGGTACAGCAGCTAATATTTCAGGCCTTTACCAAGCTGGTAAAACTGGAACAACCGCGTACCCTTCTAACTATTCAAGCACAGTGCCAAGTGACGCAGCGATGGATTCTTGGTTTACTGGATACACGAAGAACTATTCCCTTTCAGTTTGGACAGGTTATGATCGTCAGTTTAAAACAGGTCACTACATTCCTGAGTCTGAAACGAAAATTGCCCAACTTATTTATAAGAGTGAAATGACTTACGCACAACAAAATAAGTCCAATACCAATTGGACTGCCCCAAGCGATGTCGTTGGTGTTACCAAAAATGGGACCCAGGAATATTATGTTTCTGGACATCCTGGAACAAGTGCGATTGCTGATTCAGGCACGACAAATCAGTATAGCAGTAGTAATAACACTAGCTCCTCTCGTTATAGTAGTAATAGTCAAACGACTGGGACTTCCGAAAGTGAAAGCAGTACTGAAAGTTCTACCGACAATGAATCAAGTACGTCGACTGAACAAGAACCAGGTGGATCTGGTAATGGGACAGGTTCAAATGACACAAGTAGCGCAAATAGTACCAGTAATGCAACAAGTACTGAAAATAGTCCAACAACGACTAATTAGAACAGCAAAAGGCCTGAATTCAATTGAATTCAGGCCTTTTTGTTAGTCATTTTTATCTTGATCAGTAATATTAAAGATTGGAATTTTAGGTTGATTGATTGATTTTTTCTCTTTTGGATTAGAGGCCACGGTATGCGAAGTCCGATATCTTTGAGCTTCAGCCGGTGTTTGAATATGCTTCTTTTCCCAGTTTATTAGAATTCGATCAATATACTTAAAATTATAAACTTGATTTAAAACGGCTTCTTTTAGTGCTAAGGAAATGAGATCCGGTTGATAGTGATCTTCATCGAGCCATTTGCCAATCGTTTCTAGTTCGATTGGTGAAAGGGTCCGACCAAATTCAGTTTCAATTTGGGTAAACAACTGTTTTCTAGAACTATCCTTCGTTTGTTTCACTGTCACTTCTTCAGCTTGTTTAACTGCAACAGCCAACTTTTTGTACAATAGAGAGAAGTCATAAACATCATGCGTTAAGGAGTCTTCCCCTTTTACACTATTTATTTCCAAAAGTTTCTTTGCGATTAGTTCGTGAAGAAGTTGATAGATGGATTGTTCTGATTCGCCCATATTTTTGGCAATTTGATTGATATCAGGAAAATCATGACCTCTATCCATATATGACTTCACTTGAATAAACATCAAAAATTCTTGGTTGGTCATGCCCACTTGCTGATAATGAGAAATCAGCAAGTTGTTAATGACTGTCTCTCCAGCGTGTATATATGATTCAAAAAAATCAGCCATTTTTCCACCTCAATTGTTGCAACTTAATTTTACGGATAAATACGGTTCAATAATCTTGGGAATGGAATAGCCTCTCGAACGTGATCTTCACCCGTAATCCAAGTAATAGCTCGTTCAAGACCTAAACCAAATCCAGAGTGAGGGACACTTCCGTACTTTCTTAAGTCAAGGTACCAACTATATTCCTTGGTATCCAAACCAGCTTTTTCAATTTCCTTATAAAGGTAGTCATAATCGGTTGCCCGTTCTGAGCCACCAATTATTTCACCATAACCTTCAGGTGCCAATAAATCAGCACAGATGACAACATCATCACGAGTTGGATGTGGCTTCATGTAGAATGGTTTAATTGATTTAGGATAGTTAATCACAAAAACGGGTTTATTAAAGTGGTCGGCCAAGAAAGTTTCCTCTGGTGAACCAAAATCGACACCCCAATCAACATCAAAGTCATTTTCCTTCAAGAGATCAATCGCTTCATCATAGCTAATTCTTGGATATGGAAGTTGCGTATATTTCTTTAACGTTTCCATATCCCGTCCAAGGGTTTGTAAAGCACCCTCACAGTGATCTAGCACGTTTTGAACTAGGAATGCAATATACTTTTCTTGGACTTCTAGACTCTGTTCTTGGTGCATAAAGGCCATCTCAGGTTCAATCATCCAAAATTCAATCAAATGGCGACGGGTTTTGGATTTTTCTGCTCTAAAAGTTGGTCCAAATGAAAAGACCTTGTCAAACGCCATTGCCCCAGCCTCTTCGTAAAGTTGTCCAGACTGTGACAGGTAAGCATCATGGTCAAAATACTCCGTATGGAATAAATCAGTCGTGCCTTCAGGTGCACTACCAGTAAGAATTGGTGCATCGATTTTAGTGAAGCCTTCAGCATTAAAAAATTCATAGGTTGCTCGAATCACTTCATTTCTGATTATCATGACGGCATGAGGTTTACTAGACCTTAACCACAAATGACGATGATCCATTAGGAAGTCCACTCCATGCTCTTTGGGGGTGATTGGATAGTCAGCACTTTCACCGATGACCTCAATCGTTTCAACTTCAATTTCGTACCCGAATTTTGATCTTGAATCTTCGTGAATGACACCAGTAATTTGCATACTTGTTTCTTGTTTTAATTCTTTAGCCAAAAGGAAAGTTTCTTCAGAAACGGCAGCTTTAACAACGACCCCTTGAAAAAATTCTGTTCCATCTCGTAGCTGTAGAAACGCAATTTTTCCACTTGAACGCTTGTTAGTAAGCCAAACCCCAATTTTCACTTTTTCATCAACGTGGTTTTTGGCATCAATGATATTAATTTGTTTCATTTGATAATTTTCCTCCAATATTAGACCGTTTGCTGTTTGTTTCAACAAACGACTTTATTCGCTTCATTGCTTCTTCAAGCTGATCAACGCTGAGTGCATAGCTCAATCGAATATGTCCAGGCACACCAAACGCCTTACCATCAACCACTGCAACGTGTGCATCAGTTAATAATCCAGAGACAAATGCTTCACTGGATAGTCCGGTTAATTTGAGAGCCCCTTCAATATTCGGAAATAAGTAAAAGGCACCATGTGGTTTTACTGGCAAATCAAAGCCGGGAATCTCAATCAGCTTGGGATAAATGAGATTCAATCTGGTCTCAAATTCTTGGCGCATTAATTCAGCTGCCTTAGCCCCCTGGGTAAACGCTGCTACGGACGCATATTGACTCACTGTAGCTGGATTCCCGGTAGCGTGAGAGACAAAAGCCGTAATCGATTTAATTAGTTGTGGATCTCCGAGGACGATGCCAATTCGCCAGCCGGTCATTGAATAGGTTTTCGAGACGCCGTTTATAATAACCGTATTCTCTTTAATCCGACTTCCCAAGTTTCCCATCGAAGTAAACTGATTACCATTATAAACAAGTTCGCCATATATTTCGTCAGAAATAATCATTAAATCATGGTCAACGGACCAATTTCCCAGTTTGATTAAATCATCTTTATGATAAATCTCGCCCGTTGGATTCTGAGGACTATTCAGCAAAATTAACTTTGTTTTTGCGGTTAAGTGTTGTTCAAAATTATCAACGGCCAATTTCCCTGAGTCTGGAACTGGCACTAAAATGGGAACTCCCCCAGCTAATTTAATTTGTTCTGAATAGCTCACCCAGTAGGGATTTGGCAGTAAAACTTCATCACCGGGGTTAAGCAGCGCTTGAAAAGTTGCATAGAGGGCCATTTTCGCGCCCGTCGTCACTGCAATATTTTCAACTTCATATTCCAAATTAAAAGCGGCTTGGTAGTGATTCTTAATCGCAACTTTAAGTGGTTCAAGACCGCTTGCAGCCGTATAAAAGCTGGCTTTTCCATTTTGAATTGACTCGATTGCCGCCTCTTGAATACTATTTGGAGTCTGAAAATCAGGTTCTCCGATTCCCATATTGATGACGTCAACACCACTTGCCCGTAAGCTTTTAGCAAGGGACAAGGTTTTCATTGTTGCGGAAGGCTTGATGTTCTTAATTCGTTCTGACAATTGCATGCGAGGACCTCCTATATGTTAACAATTTTCTGTAAAACTTTTCCATTCGAGAATTGAATGGTCTCGTAGCAGAGCTTTCCCTGTTGGCTTAAGTAAGTAACCACCCAAGCTGGTTTTTCATTGAAAATACTAATTGATGCTCGAAGAACTTTTTTAGGATTGCGATTTTGCCAAACTCTTTGAAGAACCTGATTACGGGTCAGGCCATTCTTTTGTTTAAGAACTCTTAGGTTACCGCCCTTTTTAGGAACAACAACGTACACCGCTTGATTTTGCTTATTGGTACCGTCAACCGTGTAGTAGGTCTTATGCAAATTGGTCCAATATACTTGTGAATATGACTTTAACCCAGCGTATTTCTGGGAAAGGCTGATTGCCTGTCGTTGAGCCCGAGAATTTGGCGCGGTCGCACGATTTAAAATAAACAAACCACTTAAAATCAAAACGATAATAACGACCAGTACAATAATGATCGGTCGTCGATAGCTTGATCGCGGTTTTTTCATGACTTCTCTTCGCAATTTTTATTCCTCACTTCGCGGATTATCTTTTTCGACATCATGTTGCTTATAAAATAATGCCATTTCTTCACAAATTTGTGCAACTTTCATATTAAAAACTGGTAAATCTTCAGGAACAGCACCCAACATGGCCTGTCCATATTTACGCTGATTAATTCGACTGTCAAGAATGACGGTGACTCCTGTATCAGCTCTCGTCCGAATTAAGCGGCCAATGCCCTGCTTCAATTTGAGCGTGGCTTTCGGCAATGCATAACTATAGAACGGGCTTTTCCCCTGATCCTTTAACAAATTATACATCGCCTTGGTCATTGGACGATCAGGCGACTCAAATGGGAGCCTGGTCACAATCAACAACTCTAACTGAGAGCTAGGAAAATCTAACCCTTCCCAAAAGCTGGAAGCTCCTAAAATGATGGCATTATCGCTTGAGGATTTAAAGCGTTTAATGATTTTTTCTCGACTCCCCGTAATCCCCTGCGCCATAATAGTCCGTTTAGACAGCTTTTCTTTTGCTCGGAGACCACCATAAACTTTCTTGATTGTCTCCAAAGAATTGAAAAGAACCAGTGTTTGTTTGTCAGAGGAAGCGAGTAACTTTGTGATTGCGTATATTAAATAGGATTCATAATGCTCGCTGGTTGTCGAACTCGGGTCTGGCGAGTCAGTCGCGATATAAAGTTGACTTTGTTCACTGAAGTCAAAAGTCGATTTGATTCGGCGACTCTTGGTTTCATCACGTTTGACATCAAGTTCGTCATAAATAAAGGGCGAATTTCTAGAGGACATTAGCGACGCCCCCGTTAATAGAACCGGCTGAAAATGAGCATAAATTTCAGACGATAAGTAATGATGGGTTGTCAGTAGATTACTGATTAAATTCAAACTACTAACGTCCCCAATATGGTTGACCCGCACCCAAAAAGCCCGGTACTGATGACGATCCATGACCTGTTCTTGGAACGAAAATAGTTGCTCAAATTGTTCTAGCAGGTCAATTACCGTTCGCTCAAATTTAGAAATTAATAATTTGTCAGACATTAACCAGCGGTTCTTGTTTAAATTATACTGATTTAAAATCGTGTCAGTTAAGTTTCGCAGTAATTTATTAAATTTTTTATATCTTAACAGCTGGTTACTTTGATTCGCAAAAAAGTTGGCCAATAATTCTGGCTTCATCTCAATTTCGATGAAATCGTTTGACTTGAGTTGATGCTTAGTTCCAATAAATTCATGGTAGATGGCCGCCCCAAACATTTGTAATTCTGATTCAGTTCGGGTTAATTGCCCGTACAACTTTTCTAACGAATAGAAAGCCAATGAGTCCTCTTCAAAGAGACCGAGTAAATCTCGGCCATGACTATTGGAAATAGCTGTCTGCAACCGGCGCATATCCTTTTGCAAAGTGCTAAAAGTAAGGGATTGGCGTTCCTTATTTAAAACGTTCTCAGTCAAATGCTGTGCTTCATCGATAACTAAATAAGGATTTTGGAGTTGTTTGCCAAGCTCGGTTCCGTGTTCAGCCAAGTAAGCGTGATTTGTAATAATGAAATTAGCCTTAGTGAGCTGATTATTCCGTCTTCGTAAAAAATCATCCTCATAAAAGTGGGTTGTCGTCTTTTCAAACGTAAACCCTAAATGGGTAATCTGATCAAGGAACGGAACCTGGTCCGTTGCTAAATGAAGTTCATCCAAATCACCGGTCGTTGTCATTGTTAGCCATACAAGCATTTTCATTTTGACGAGCTGCGATTGCGGTGAACTATCCACTACTGATAAGCTAGCGGCAAATTTATCTAAATCAATGTAGTGCTGACTTCCCTTTAGAACAAGCGCAGAACTTCTAAAAGGCAGTACCTGATTAAGTGCTGGAATTGTCTGGTGCAAAAGCTGATCCTGTAAAACGGTTGTTGCAGTACTAATGACCACTTGGTGTTTTTGCTGAGCGAGATAGGCCATTGGCAATGCGTAACCTAAGCTTTTTCCAATTCCGGTTGGTGCTTCCACCAACAAATTTTTAGGAATGGGTTCTACTGCATAATTCTGGTAAATCAAATTCATCATTCGCGCTTGCTCTGGTCGCCATTCAAGTGAGTTTTGATAGAGGCGCTTTTTTTGCTTTTGAGTTTTAGGATAGGTTAATTTGGGTGTCAGATCATTGAGGTCATTATCGGGTTTAAACGTGCGAAGGGCTAATCCATTTTTGACGTATAGATAGTCCGGCAAGGCACTCAAGTGATGGTTAACATAAGCAATTGCCTTTTCAAAAAGGTTGCCTGTTTGTCTCGTTAAAATTGGTTGGATCTTATTAATCTGCTTAAGCGTTGTTAGCGGAATTTCGGCCATCCGTTCCAATAGGAATATAAATAGATTAGCAGTTGCCTCCGCGTCACTATCAGCTGAATGTGGATTGTGATGTGAAATATTAAAAAGATGACTTAAATCCTGCAATCGGTAACTCGTGGCCGTTGGTAGTAAAATTTGGCTAAGTTGAACCGTATCTACGGCCGGAATATCAAGCGGTGGGAATCCCACTCGTTCAAACTCCCTATTAATAAATGGGAAATCAAAATTGACGTTATGAGCGACAAAAGTCGTTCCCGTCAATAAGCCATAAACCACTTCTGCAACGTCATCAAAAATGGGCGCCTTCGCTACCCGTTTGTTCGTAATACCGGTCAAACGGACAATTGGATCCGGAATCGACATTTCTGGATTAATATCCGTTGAAAAATGATTAATTATTTTATTATTTTTGACAAAGACGCATCCAATTTGGATGATTCGACCGCCTTCTGTTAGGCTTGTACCAGTTGTTTCTAAATCGACAACTGCATACGTCGTTTCTGTATCCATTTAAACCCACCAAATTCTTTATATAATTAATACGATACCTTACATTCTTCTTAACATAATACTACAAAACACAATGATTAATCCATGTTCCGTTGACATGACCATTAGAATCTAAAGTTTTAGTGTTGAATTGCTTCATTACAACAGCGAAATATAGCCTTTTTTTTAGAGTTAGAGTATGATATAGACTGGATTTTATATCGGATAATAAGCAATATAGATAGAAAGCGAGCGATAATCTTGGAAAATGCGACTGGAATAAGTCATGCAAAAATCATTTTAATTGGCGACCATAGTGTCGTTTATAACCAACCTGCTATCGCACTACCCCTACCCGCAATCAAAACGACGGTTTCAATTGCTAAGCGAGCTAACCATCAGCAATTGTTCAGCAGTCGTTATTTTTCGGGTTCAATCTCTGAAATGCCACTCGATTTAACCGGCAACGCGACCCTAATTAAAGCATTATTGGAACGATTTAACGCGCAAGACACTGGCTTTGAACTTAACATTGAAAGTGACTTGCCTGCTGAACGTGGTATGGGTTCCTCTGCAGCTGCAGCAGTTGCCATCACAAGAGCAATCTATCACTTTTTTGATCATTCTTTAAGTAAGAAACAATTAATTGATGATGCAAATATCGCGGAACACATTACTCATGGTAATCCCAGCGGAATTGATGTTGCAACAACTAGTTCACGAAATCCAGTCTGGTTCTTGCATAATCAAGGAAGTTCTGAGCTCAACTTAAATTTATCTGGGGCACTCGTTGTTGCGGATACAGGAATTCAAGGTCAAACTAGTGAGGCCGTTAACTTAGTAGCAGAGGCCCGCAGAACTGACTTTGATCAGACTAATGCTTATATTGAAAAGCTTGGTCGGTTAACCACGTTTGCTCGAATTGCTATTGAAGATAATAATTTGATTTCTCTTGGTGATTCGCTAAATGAGGCGCAACGTCTGTTGGTAAAGCTAAACGTGAGTCATCCAAAAATTGATCAACTGGTCAAGGTTGCTCTAAATAACGGTGCCCTTGGTGCCAAATTGACTGGTGGCGGTATGGGTGGCTGCATGATTTGCTTAGCCGACTCTGTTTCATCTGCCGTTAACTTACAATCGGTTTTATCAAATGCTGGTGCAATTAATACTTGGATTCAGCCATTTAGAAGTGAGGAACTAATCAAATGACAACTGCCAGAGCACATACGAATATTGCGCTAATTAAATACTGGGGAAAACTTGACGAAGCCTTAATTATTCCTCAAAATAGTAGTTTGTCACTAACGTTGGATCATTTTTATACTGACACAACGGTTACGTTTGACGAAAATTTAACGGCAGATAGTTTCTATCTCGATAAAAAGCTTGTCCCTCGTCAAAGAACGAGCAGGACTACTCACGTATTGGATATTGTTCGAGCACAATCAGGAGAAAAGCGATTTGCGTTAGTAAAATCAACTAATCACGTACCGACTTCTGCCGGATTGGCCTCTTCTGCATCCGGGTTTGCAGCATTAGCGGCAGCAGCCACTAAGGCAGCAGGACTTAATCTTGATGGAAAATCACTTTCACGGATTGCCCGTCGCGGATCAGGTTCCGCAACTAGGTCAATTTTTGGTGGCTTTGTGGAGTGGCATCAAGGCCATTCCGATGAGACATCCTATGCAGAACCGATTCAAGAAGTGATTGATTGGGATATTTGTATGCTAACGGTCATCGTTGAAAAAAAGCGAAAAAAGATTAGTAGTCGAGCTGGCATGAATTCTTCCGTCAGAACCTCCCCGTATTATGATTCGTGGCTTTCAAGCACGGGTAAAGATTTAACGGAAATCAAACAAGCAATCAGCAATAAAGATTTAGTTCAACTTGGTGAAATTAGCGAACGAAACGCAATGAAAATGCATGCGCTGACGCTTAGCGCTTCTCCAAGTTTTACGTACTTTAATGGTGACTCAATTAAGATTATGGATTACGTCCACTCGTTGAGAGCAAAAGGAATTCCTTGCTACTATACAATGGATGCAGGACCAAACGTCAAAATTATTTGTCGTCAATCAGATGTTCCGCGGATTATATCCGAGCTGTCACCTGATTTTTCGAGTGACCAATTAATCCTAGCTAAACCAGGATCGGGCGTTACATATTTAGACTAACTTGAAAGGACTCAAACTCATGATTTCTGTAAAAGCACCAGGTAAACTTTATATTGCTGGTGAATACGCTGTTGTTGAAACTGGGCTTCCCGCAATTATTGTTGCCTTAAATCAATTTGTGAAGGTTTCAGTTTCAAAAGCGGAAAAATTTGGGAGTATTGTTTCTAAACAATACCAAGAAAACTCAATCTACTGGACTCGGGAAAATGATCGGATGGTCTTTGATGATCGTGATAATCCCTTTCATTACATTCTTTCGGCCATTAAAATTACTGAGGAATATGCAAAAAAATTAAATAAACCACTTGGCCTGTATCATTTGAAAATAAATAGCGAACTAGACAGTGCTGATGGAAAAAAATATGGGTTAGGTTCCTCCGCAGCGGTCACTGTTGCAACGATTAACGCACTTTGTCAGTTCTATAAATTGCCAATTGATAAGGATAAATTATTCAAACTTGCTGCTATTGCCCATTTTGAGATTCAGGGGAATGGCTCTTTGGGTGATATTGCCGCCAGCGTTTACGGTGGTTGGATTGCGTATCATTCATTTGACCGAGACTGGTTAAAATTGGCAAGAAAGAATTACGACTTACCTAAACTTTTATCAGAAAAATGGCCAAGTTTGAATATCGAAATTTTGACCCCACCTGAAAATATGAAACTAATGATTGGCTGGACCGGTTCACCCGCTTCTACTTCACAATTAGTGGATAAAGTCGCACTTGCTAAGGCAAAAGAAGGCATGGACTACCAGCAATTTTTGAATGATAGCAAGAATTGTCTTCAAAGCATGATTGAGGGCTTCAAAAAAGGTAGTTTAGCCGTCATTACAAAACAATTGTCTGAAAATCGACGAATCTTGGACAATCTATCGAAATTGAGCGGCGTTGCAATTGAAACAGCCAATCTGAAGAAGCTTTGTGACATTGCCGTCAACCACGGTGGCGCCGCAAAGAGCTCTGGTGCTGGTGGCGGGGATTGTGGTATCGTCTTGATTGATAAAGCAAAACAAACGGAAAAGTTGGTTGAAGAATGGGTTCAAAACCAGATTGAGCCCTTAAACTTCAACGTGCATACGCTTAGTTAGGAGTGATTTTTTGACTTCAGTTCAATCTCACCGTAAGGACGAACACGTTTCCCTTTCTGAAAAATTTCAACATTTAACGGAACCAAATGATTTTGATCAGATTCAACTCATTCATCAATCAATGCCAGCAATTGCGCTTAACGATGTTGATATTTCAAGCACAATTGCTGGATTACCAGTCGTTACCCCCTTCTTTATTGAAGCAATGACGGGTGGGAGCGAACATACCGGCCAATTAAATGCCCAGCTTGCCCAGATTTCGAAAGATTTAAACCTGGCAATGGCAAGTGGATCACAAGGCGTTGCAATTAAGGATTCTAGCTTGGCGGCAACCTTCTCTATTATTCGTCAAACCAATCCTGATGGAATTCTTCTTTCTAACATTGGTGCTAGTCAGACCGTTGAAGATGCAAAACAAGCCATTGAAATGATTGAGGCCGACGCGATTCAAGTGCACGTCAATCCCGCTCAAGAGTTAATTATGCCTGAGGGTGACCGCGATTTCACAGGTTGGATGACCAACATTGCTAGTTTAGTGACAGATCTTTCGAAACCTGTCATTGTGAAGGAAGTTGGCTTTGGAATGAGTCAGGAAACTATTTCTCATTTGATCAAAGCCGGCGTTCGTCACTTTGATTTAAGTGGTAAAGGTGGCACAAATTTCGCTCAGATTGAAAATTTTAGGCGAAAAGAAAAAGACCTCAGCTACTTACAAGATTGGGGCCTTTCCACCGTTCAATCATTACTGGAGTCTCAGAGCTTTCAACCCCAAGCAGCATTTACCGCCAGTGGCGGGATTAGAACCCCACTCGATATTGTTAAGGCGATTGCGCTTGGTGCAACCTCCGTTGGTGTCGCTGGTGCGATTATGCACTCCCTAATTTCAGATGGTATTGATGACACAGAGAAGTTATTGAGTAGCTGGGTTATTGATATTAAACGAATTATGGTGCTTCTGGGCGTTAAGACCATTCCGGAGTTGAGGAATCTTAAACCAATTATTTCCTTGGAATTAATGAATTATGTCAATCAAAGAAATTTAGACTACTGAAAAAGACAATCATCTGATTGTCTTTTTTTATTGGTCTATAAAATTAAATTGCAAATCGAAGTCCCTTTGGAAAGTAATTTTTAACCGTCTCACCGACTAATTTTCCAAAGCTGACAGATTGATTCTCGCAGACTAATAGTACCCAGCCCTTGTACTTCTCTGCATTTTCAACCTTTATTGTGTCACCATGAACAATTTTTGCCCACTGCTCTTTGTCAATTTCAATACAATGACTAAAACTCTCTTTGTTCAGTGTGAGCGCTAATGCATAGCTTGGTTCAAAACGATTCTTCTTAAAAACGCCAAATTGAAGTCCGGGACGTTTGACCTTTAAATGATTCAAATCAGGTGTTTCAGAATTCAAAACGTAGACCTGATCGCCAAACGTAATAAAGTCACTTTGGGGACAGCCAGGAAGATATTCTGAAATGAAATCGTTCAAGTAGCCACGCTGCTCTTTCGTTAACGAGTCACGTTGCTTCTTCACTTCTTTATTTGGAAAAATGGCTTCCGTAAGGTGTAGTTTTGCAATAAAATGACCCTCACCCGCTACTTTATGGGGGAATAATCTAGCCGTTTTTTTCAACTCTTCATTCCCATTCGCCCATTCAGGACGGCCGTCTTCGACTCCTGCTGGTTTATCGATTGAAACGACCTCAAATTGGGGATAGGTTTCGAGCAACCAAGCAATCATTTGCTCATCTTCCTCAGGCGCAAATGTACACGTCGAATAAACAAGATTTCCACCAGGCTTAATCGCTTTAACGGCTTCTTTCAAAATCGTTCGTTGTCGATCAGCACATTTGATCGGATATTCTTCCGACCAATAAGAAATGGCATCGGGATCTTTCCTAAACATACCTTCTCCGGAACAAGGGGCATCCACCAGCACAACGTCGAAGAAGTTTGGAAATGATGTCGCAATTGATTCAGGCGTTTCGTTTAAAATCAAAGCGTTTTTAATGCCAAATCTCTCAACATTTTCAACCAGAACTTTTGCGCGCTTACCCATAATTTCATTGGTAACTAGTAACCCTTCCTGCTGCATGAAACTGGCTAAATGGGTCGTTTTACCACCAGGCGCTGCGCACAAATCTAAAACAGTTTGCCCTGGTTTTGGTGCGGCAACCTCGCCCACCATCATTGCGCTTGGTTCCTGGCTATAAACGGCTCCAGATTGATGGTTGAGTGATTTTCCTTTCACATTTCCGTAATACCCCCACTTACTAAACGGGGTTGGGTGCGTTAAATCTAAATCAGTTGGTAACTGGTTCTTTAAGGGATTAACTCGAAAGCCATGGTTAACGGGATTATTAAAACTGGCCAAAAATTCATCGAATTCATCACCCAACAATTTTTGATACTTATTTATAAAAGCTTCAGGTAAATTCACGATTACGACTCCTTTAAAATAATATTTGATACGTGCATTCGGCTTAATCATGTGATAGATTATGAGAGTTATGTAAATTAATTTAGTGAGGTAAAGTCATTTGATAGATAGAAAATTAGTAACGATTGATTTAGATGGAACAACGCTTAATAATCAGTCGAAGCTCTCCACTAAAACCAAAAAAGTCATCAAGGCCGCTTCGAAGGCCGGACACATCGTTAGCATTGTCACTGGCAGACCCAATCGCCTATCAACGCCAATTTACGATGCATTAGAGTTAGAGTCACCCATGATAAATTTCAATGGTAGTCTGGGATTTAATCCCCACCAAAAATGGTCAGAAGAATATCAATTTACGATTAATCGTGATATTGTCCTTGATTTATTAAAGAATTATCAACGCTTTGATATCAACCTAATTGCAGCGGAAGGCAAGAATTTATTTCTTGCTCAGCAGCAACAGCCAACCGAGCTCAACTTTTTTCCTTCCGTTTTACAGGCAAACGAGGAATTAAACAGTCGATCATTGAGTCAGGACCCTACTAGTTTAACGATTCAAGCCTCAGAAAACAAGCTTCAATCCTTATCAATTTATATTGAAGAGAAATACGGACTGATGGTAGATGTCAATGCTTGGGGCGGTCCCCATAACGTCATTGAAGTTGGCCATAAGGGAATTCAAAAGGCCACGGGCGTTGAAAAAATTGCCCACTACTTCCAAATTAAGCGCCAGAATATCATTGCGTTTGGTGATGAAAGTAATGATAATGCGATGATTGACTATGCTGGCTGGGGCGTTGCCATGAATAACGCAAACAGTCATCTTAAATCTATCGCTAACGATGTAACGCGATTGGATAATGAAAATGATGGCTTGGCTGATTACTTATCCGATTATCTGCAGTTGGATGCAGCAAATTTTTAATTAATTCAAAAATGAAAAGAGGCTGAGGCGCAAGAACGCGCTTCAGCCTCTTTTTTTGGTTCTATACTTTTTCCT
>NZ_AZGJ01000080.1 GCF_001436395.1 Secundilactobacillus malefermentans DSM 5705 = KCTC 3548
AACTTGACAGGGCCTAGTGCACTAATTAGACGGGTCTTTTTAGCGTAATATCGGACATATTAATATCTATCGTTTAAAAAACATGTTAAGATTCCAGTACCAAGGAGCGTAAACGCTTTCATTTTAGCTTGGTGTTAAGGGGAATACCATTGAACAGGTAGGATTGGGGCAGGCAAACATCGTTGGAGGGGAGTTCAACATGTTAGGAAAAAATAATCAGCAACAAAAGAGCCGGCGGGTGACAGAACGACAATCACGCTATAAAGAGTATAAGTCAGGAAAATTTTGGGTTACTGCAGGGACGACCATTTTATTTGGTGGGCTTCTCTTTTTTGCGGGTTCAACTAACTTAGTTAAGGCTGATACAGTAGGTAATGTTGATGTCGCGCAAACATCGGAATCTGTTGCAGATTCTGATGGGGAGCAGTTACAGCAAAAAGAGGTTGCTTTGGAAACACCGAAAGCAGCAGTCACCACTGAAACTGAAGCGGCTGATGCGGATGTCACGAATCCCGAACCAGCAGCTACCCCTAAAACTCAACCGGTTGAGGAAGATGTCACGAATTCTGAACCATCAGCCAAAGCGCCTTCAACCGCCGAACAGTCAAATGAAGCGGTTAAACAGGACTTAGGCAATGCAAGTGACGCTCAAGTTAATGAAGTAAAAGAAACTGCAAAGCAAGCATATGTTGATACTGGCACGAATCAAGTTATTACGAGGTCTGACGCAACAGCTGCAGTATCGCCAGACGATTTGACCAATGTTGTGGATGCGACGGCTTCGTTTAACGTGCCCAAAAATACAGATCTGCACTACACCTATGTTCATCGAGACCTAACCCAGGTTCAGGGAGCACATGCCTGGAAGGGTGCGGCTTATGCGGCAGCTATTGCTATGGATGCCAAAGGTGTCGATACGGCGGGACAGGCATACTATATTGATGAATGGATGCCAGACTATGCGTTTCAATACTTACTTTGGTATACCAATTTCAGAGCGCAATATAGTACGATTACTTTGTTTAGAGATAATTTTACGAAAAATAGTTTAGCAAATGTCACTAAAATTTATGTGACTGAAGGTTCACAATCAACCTCAGGCTCTGGCCTCCAATATTACATGGCTTTAATGTCCATGGCTAGTATGGAAGGATTGCAGTATGCGACCAATTTGAAAGAAATTTACATGGTTCCAAATTTATCAGTGAGCCAAACAATCTTTAAAGATGCATTTATGAATGGTAATTTATGGGACATTGGTGCTTTAAAGAATTTAAACAAATTAAGCTCAGTCATCATTAATTTCTTTGTTATTAATGACGTTACGGCGCTTGGTAATAAACCAAATCTGACCACGTTGAACCTTTCCTACAATCAAATTGCTGATTTATCAGCGCTACAAAGTGACACTAATCCTGCTTTGGATTTATCGAAGGGATTTATTCAGCAACATATTTTGCTTCAACCCATTACTTTAAGAACGGGAACGACAGCGTATGAAACACCATCTTTCATTATCAAGGATTTATTGGCAAATAATTTACCAATTACTGCCTTTGATAATAAAAATAACCTAGAGTATCCCAAACTCTATCCAAGCACATCTTCAGGTGGAAACGTTGATCCAATTACGTTATCGTGGTTTAACCTATTACCAGATAGCACAACAATGTACGGCAACTTTTCGACATTGTGGAAGGATCCCAACAGTGATTATAACGGTTGGATTATTCAGCCATATTTATTTAAAGAAAATGTCGGAAATGTCATTGTGGACTACGCCTACTTGAAGTCTGATATGTCGCAATTAAACTTATCGCCGACTTCAGTATTGGCGGGTGACGTGAATACTCAATTTGATTTAAATTCAAATACAAACGTGATGACCCAGTTCAGCAACATCATTGGTAAAGGATATAAGTACTCCTATATTATTCTAGATGGAACCGGCCTTTACTCGGACTATCTTGCAAATAATGGGCTGGCTAATAAAGTTAACACGACCGGAACGTATACGGATACTGCGCGGAACATGACACTTATCTTTGTTAAAGATTCCAAAATAAATGTGTCATTTGTTTACAATGATACAGATGGGACTCAAAAACCAATTTTAGATGGGTCAGGGAACCCGCTCACTGGAACGGCAACCGGAAATCCAACCACGCCATTTCCAGTAAGTAATGTCCTGTTAGAATTTCCTGAATATAAGTTTAATTCAATTCAGGTTTCTACCGATGGTGTTAATTGGACGACGCTAGATCCAGCAGCAAAGACGATTCCATTTGGTGACGAGAATCTGCAGGTAAAAGTCATATATGATGTGATTACCAAAACGGCCATTAATATCAAATATGTTGAAAAAGGGACCGACAAATTATTAGATTTTAAGTCTGATACCGGTAACGTGGGTGATCAATATACGGCGACGGCACCAGCTACGATTACCAAAAATGGGGTTATTTATAACTTAATTGATTCGGACTCAGCAACCATTACGTTGGTTAAGGACAATAATACAATTCAGTTTAATTACGAAATTAGTCAAGGAACGATAACCGAACATTTCATTGATGCTGATGGGAATGTGCTTCTGCCAGACGTTACTTTAACCGGTAATAGCGGTAGTGCCTACAAAGTTACGCCAGACCAAACCATCACTGTCGACGGAAAAACCTACACCTTCAAGACGGTCACGTCTAATTCAGCACCACTTGAAGTCCTGTACACGGGCGACCACCGCGATATTACCTTAGTTTATGTACTTGTTCCTGAGACACCGGGTGGCGGCGGTGAGGTAACACCTCCAGTTGTGACGCCACCAACGACGGAACCAGAACCGACTCCAGAACCAACACCGGAGCCAACTTCAGAGCCAACGCCTGATCCAGCAAATCCAGGCGAGGAGCAACCTGGTGAAACACCAGATGATCCGATTATTGACTCAACGGATGGCGCCAAACCAGTGACTAAAGACACCAATGCCACAGAAATTAATAACGCAAAAGCAGTAAAAGCAGTAAAAGCGACGAAAGTGCAACAAGCTTCAATTTTGCCTCAAACTGATGAAACGAATTCAACCGGAATCTTGGCCCTTGGACTAGCCATGTTCAGTGTGCTACTGGGGATGTTGGGTATTCGTCGAAAACATGAATAAGAATAGCTAATAAAGGCACCCCTCCAAAAAATGAAGGGGTGCCTTTTGCGGTGTGAGGAGCAGCTGTTTCAATCATGATTAAGGTCAATCAACTTTTGCAGATAATTTTGGTAATCTTGTTTGAACGGAGCGGGTCCCAGAATTCTCAAACCAGTGCCAAAACTCGTTAAGTACCGGTAGCCAAATTCGTGATATGGAATGGTAATTTGGGCGCGATAATGTTCGGTATCGTAGTCGTTTAGTGTACTTTGACCATAGCGTTCCACCAACTTATCCCGCAGCGACTTGTCGATGACAATGTCGATTGAAATGGTGGGAAACAGGCCACCACCCGAGTGTTCAAATGGCTGAGGTTTGTTTTCTCGAGGTGTGAAGTGACGTTCTAACAGCGTGGTCGAAATGATTCGCGCCAATTTTCATCAGTTACTCCTAAATTTTAATAGGTGACAGACAGCTGTCATCTTTCCAGTAGTATACTCCATCTTGTAAACAACTATAAAACAGCCTTGTGGTAATAAGTCAAGA
>NZ_AZGJ01000081.1 GCF_001436395.1 Secundilactobacillus malefermentans DSM 5705 = KCTC 3548
CAATACCGGGGGTTCACTTCAAGTAGTGCTTTTTGATATGCAATTGGCATAAAGATCTGAATAAATAGAAAGTTAACTATATTTTAGAGAGCGTAAAATAACTTGTGTAAACGCATAAAAAGATTTCTAAATTGTATAGAACTAGGGAATGAACTTACCACAGAAATTATCGCTACGCTAGTCCAAAAACAAGATTTAGACGAAGTTTTTCGGCACCACCTCGAAATTGCGATTAACCAGCTGCTTCAAACCGAACTGGCAGCTTTTTTAGGCTATGAGCGCCACTCGTATGCTGGAATTAACACTAGAAATAACCGCAATGGCAGTTATGAACGCTCGTTTGATACGAAGTATGGTCAACTCAACTTAACCATTCCGCGGGATCGCAATGGTATTTTCCACAACCACATCTTGCCAGCCTACGGTCGGCACAGTGACAGCTTGGAAACAACGGTTATTCAGCTATACACCAAGGGAATTACCACCACCGAAATCGCCTAACTCATTGAGAAAATGTACGGTGCTCATTACTCCAAAGCCACGGTTTCCAACATGACCAAAGTCGTTGATGAACAAGTTCAAGCTTTCCAGCAACGGCGACTGCCTTCGCAATATGCGGCCATCTTCTTAGATGCCAATTACCTGCCTTTAAAGCGGGACACCGTCCAAAAAGAAGCGGTTCATTGTATTCAACCAACTTGATTGCGAACTTTAACAAGCATCTCAAACGCAACCCCAACCACAAAGAACAATTTCCAACGGAAGATTCACTGAATCGATTCCTGGTTTCTCAGTTTAACGTCTACAACGAGAAGTCCATGAAGCGAATCCATCGCGGATTCAACGGACTTCAGGACACCCTGGAATCATCCTTTACTTAAATTAACTACATATTATATGTACGTAGGTATTTAATTTACACAAGATTCTTGACGATATCCACATTTACTCAATAGATTAATATCAAATGGTGAAAATCAACGAAAAAAGGAGATCTATCAAGCGATCTCCTGCCCAATAAATCTCCTCTTACATAAAGTTATTTATGAACACTGATTTAAGCTAAGCTGCCGATATCACAATCTCACCATCCACTAAATCAGCCTTCAAGTTTTTGACATCTAAGTGGTCAAGGTAGAAATCCGTTACCTTATCACGAATTTGTTGTTCAATTACTCGCCGTAATGGCCGCGCCCCCATTGCTTCATCATAGCCTTGTTCCATCAGCCAATCTTTGGCCGCTTTAGTTACCTCAAGTTTGATGGATTTTTTGGCTAACGTTTTTTGTACATCCGCCAACATCAAATCGACAATTTGACTTAAGTCTTGCTTAGTCAGATGTGAAAACTCCACGATTCCATTAAAACGGTTCAGAAATTCTGGGCGGAAAAATGGTGCTAACTTATCCATTAATGACTGGTCTCGTTGCTTGTCACCACTTAATGCTTCATTACCAAAGCCAGCATTAGAAGTAGCAATAATAATCGTATTTTTGAAATTAATGACATTGCCTTGTCCATCCGTTAAGCGCCCATCATCCATCACTTGTAATAGTAACGTTAATACTTGTGGATCAGCCTTTTCAATTTCATCTAATAATACAATGGAATATGGATTACGCCGAACCCGTTCAGTTAGAGTATTAGCATTATCTTCATAGCCTACGTATCCAGCCGAGGTACCAATTAATTTCGACACAGCTGTACGATCAGCATATTCACTCATATCTAGCCGAATAATCGCATTTTCATTTCCAAACATATCTAAGGCTAATTGCTTAGCTAATTCAGTCTTTCCTACGCCAGTTGGGCCCACAAACAGAAAACTTCCAATCGGCTGATCACCCTCTGAAAAGCCCGCACGGTTACGCCGAATTGCTTTTGCTACCATTTCAACCGCTTCATCTTGACCGATTACCTTACTTTTCAGACGCTTATCAAGATTTTTCAAATGCTCAATATCATTAGCGCCCATATCAGCAACTGGTATACCAGTTAAACGTTCAACCGATTGTGCCACATCATCAATCGTGGCAGTGATTTTTTCTTTTTGATCCGTTTCTTTAATTTTTTGCTTGGTTTCCTCGATCGACTTCTTGATATCAGCGGCTTTTTTAAAGTCCTCCGATTTAACGGCGGCCTCCTTAGCTGCCTCTAATTTTTTAACGCGTTGATCCAATGTCTCAACATCAGTTTGCGAATTTTTAGCCGCTAAATGAGCCGCAGTCATGTCGATCAAATCGATAGCTTTATCTGGCAAAGTGCGTTGTGGTATATATTGGATTGAATAATCCACAGCCGCCTTCAAAACATCATCTGGTAATACAACATGATGATGTTTTTCGTACAGCTTTTTAACACCTTGTAATATACGTAAAGTGTCAGCGGCCGTCGGTTCATTAATCACAACATCATTGAATCGCCGTGCCAAAGCCGCATTTTTCAAAATAGTATTGCGATATTCATCTTGAGTCGTAGCCCCGATTACAGTCAGCTCGCCACGTGACAAAGCTGGTTTAATGATATCAGCCAATCCCTTGCCACCGTCTTCACCACCAGTGGCACCCGTGCCGATAATCTGATGAATTTCATCGAAGAATAGAATAATATTACCAGCTGCTTTAACTTCCTTTACCAGCTGTTTAATATTCTCTTCAAAAGAACCGCGATATTGAGTTCCTGCTTCCAAAGACGATAAATCAATCGAATAGATTTCTTTATCTTGAATCGTTTCTGGAACTTTACCAGCCACAATTGCTTGTGCCAGACCTTCGACGACTGCAGTTTTACCTACACCGGCATCACCAACTAAGATTGGATTATTTTTCGTTCTACGACTCAAAATTTCTGCAGTTTCTTGAATCTCATTCTCACGTCCAATCACTGGATCTAGTAATCCATCACGAGCCTGTTCCGTCAAATTAGTCCCTAACTTTTCTAAAATCCCTCCTTTTTTAAAAGCCTGTTTACCATCTTTAGATACTTCTATTGTTTTATTATTTTGGGGTAGCTTACCAGTTGATCGGTATTGAGCAAACTCATCTGGTGTCAACGATTTTCCATTAACTAAGTACCGTGCACGCTCCGAATTTTGATTATCCATGCGCCGAAATAATTGATTGAAAACATCATCCATATCATTGTTGAAAAAAGGATCATTTTCGTAGAAATTCGCCATAGTACAACACCTCCATAAAAATTTACACGTGTAACTTAGTGACCATAATATCCTTTAAAACTTCAGTTAATTGTATCACGATTTTTATGTATCATTAAGTAAAGTGCTTATCGGTGTATTAAACGAGATACTTTGAAATACCATTACAACAAACCCTTTCAGGATAAATTGCCGTTAATTAGTATATCAAAATATAATATGTGGTAGATTGCAAATTTAATCCGAATTTTTGGAAAAATTTGTCAGCATAACCTGATACGGTGTTTGCCAGTCGAGTATTTTAAGCGGTCGCTGGTTAATTTGGAGTAACGTCGTCGTTAAATCTTGAGCACTAATGTGCTCAAAACGAGTCCCTTTGGGATAAACATAACGTAAATTCCGATTAAAGCGTTCATTACTACCACGTTCAGCTGGCGTATAAGCATGGCAGTAATAGGTCTTAATACCATATTGTGATTCAAGTGATACTAGCCCACTAAACT
>NZ_AZGJ01000082.1 GCF_001436395.1 Secundilactobacillus malefermentans DSM 5705 = KCTC 3548
TCAACACCATTTGACAAAGAGCCGTTAAAAACATGACTAGTTTTTATCTTTACAATTTATTTTTATTAACGATTAAATTAGAATCTTGCCATACCTAATGCATGTTGAGCAGCTAGGTTAAGCAAACTCCATTGACGGTCAAATCCTGGTTGGAAGAAGAAGTCTTGTTCAGCCAAGTCTTCCAAGCGCATCTTATGACTAATTGCCAAAGCTAAAACATTGCCTTGAGCAGTAATATCATACTTAGAAAGGACAGCACCGCCTAAGATTTGGTGAGTATATGGATTAAAGGTTAAGCTGACATATACCTTAGGATTATCTGCTTCTGGGACATAAGCTGGACGCATATGATCTTCATAGAAGCTAGTTTGATAATCAAGCTTATTCTTAGCAGCTGAAAACTTATTTAATCCCGCAGTAGCGAAGTGATAGTCAAAGACGCTAAGAGCTGAAGCACCGATAACACCCTTGAAAGCGCGATCTGGCTTATCTTCAAAGATATGATCAACCACATATTGTGCTTCTCTTCTAGCAGTAGTAGCTAAAGCAATTGGCATTGGCTTACCTGCTGGAATAGAAAGTGGCAAAATTGCATCTCCAATAGCGTAAACGTCTTTAACATTCGTTCTCAAGTATGGATCAGTCTTAATCCAGCCTCTTTGATCTAAATCAACTGTGCCCTTTATCCAATCAGTATTAGGAGTTACCCCTGCTGAAACAACAACCAAGTCAGCTGGTATATCGCCTTGATCGGTCTTGACGCTTTCAACTTTTTCATTACCGTTGAAGCCTTCAATTTTAACGCCCATCTTCAAGTCCATATTCTTCTTAAAGGTAGGTTCCAAAACATCAAGCAATTCAGGGTTCAAGTAAGTTCCTAATGGACGATCAATCATGTCCATTAAAGTTACATGCTTGCCAGCTTTAGCAAATACTTCACTAGCTTCAGTACCAATATAACCAGCACCAACAATAGCAACATTCTTAATTGCTGGATTGTTAACAGCACTCATTAACTTAGAAGCCCAATCACGTCCACGCATTAAATAGATATTCTTAAGATCATTGCCAGGTACTGGTAAAACCTTTGGCGTTACACCTGATGAAAGAATTAACTTATCATATTGAACTTCTTCTTCAGAATTATTGGTTAAATCCTTAACTGTTACTGTCTTATGTTCAGGATGAATCGCGGTTACTTCATGGTTGGCATAAACATGACCGCCCTTCTTTTCAACATCTTCAGGAGCAAAGTTTCTGACGTCATCTTCAGCCGTAACTTTATTTTCTAAGTATAATTGCATACCACAGGACATAAATGAAATAAAGTCGCCAGCTTCATAAACAGTTACATCTACATCATTATATTTATCCAACAGCTCAATTGCTGATTCATGACCACCATGTGAAGCACCAACAATTACAATTTTACGTTTATCCATAAAATCCTCCTAACACAATAGTTTCTTCATTACATTTTCAAGGGTAACACTTATTACTTAATGTCTATCATATTTTGTTCAATAAATTTGCTTCACTGCTTTCAGTGTTGCCCGATATTGATCAGTGACTAATCGATCAGGCCGACCATTGGTCGTCAAGAGACGCTTCAAAAAGTGATAGGATGCGGTATAATCGCGGTGTTTTCGTAACTCAAAATCCATGGTCAAACCGTTACTGTCAATAGCGCGATACAAATAGGCCCAACGGCCTTTAACTCGAATATAGGTCTCATCGATTCGCCAACTTTTAGCGTGAGCTGTTTGATGCCGACGCCATAGAGCCTTAAAGATGGGGCCATAGTGATGAACCCAACGCATGACCGTGGTGTGATGAACAGTGATACCCCGATCCCGAAGCAATTCAACGATGTCACGATAGCTGAGACTGAATCTGAAATAGTAGCCAACGGCTACTAAGATGATGTCCTTTTGAAAGTGGCGTCCCTTAAAGTGATTCATGCGCGCAATCCCTCGTTTCTTGGCACCCAGTATACTAAAATCAAGTCAGCGAGGAAAATTTGCACCAGAACCAATAATATCACACCGCACCGGTGTTAGTTAGCAAATCAAAAACTATTATTTAGAATATAATTCGGACTTATTTTCTTGCTTCTATTGCTCGTTCAATCCGCCCCTCATCATAAAGCCGCAATACAAAATACATCCCCACATAAATAACCAACGGAATCCAAACATAATTCAAATCAATCATGGTGAGAGTTGCGGCATTCTGGGTTCGATTGGCAACGTAACCCGAAAAGTGAAACAAACCAGCTGTAATCAAGCCGCCAACACCAAGGCCGACGTTAACGCCAAAGTCATCCGTTGAAGCCAGAATTCCCTCGGCTTGGATCCCCATGCTGGCACCATAACGGATTGTGTCAGCAATCATGATTGAGACGAGGCCGATAATGATCCCATTGCCAATCGAGTTAATCAAGACACCGCCAAACAAGAACCACAGTATTTTGGTATAAACCCCAACCGCAATCACGGCTTGGCCAACCAGCGCCATTAAAATACCGCGAAGCATCGTTTGCTTCTTACTGCGAACCTCGGTAATTCGAATGATCAGCAATACCCCGATTAACGCTGCCAGGGTAAAACTGTTAGCTAGTGGTACCAGGTTTTCGTTTCCCACCGTATATTTAAAATAGTAAATGGTTGTCTGATTCTTAATTGCCGTCACCAGCCAGTACATGAGAATCACGATTGACATAACGATCCATGGCTGATTATGTTTCAACATTTTTAGGACAGTTGTTAACGGTTGATGGGCAATTTCAGGATTCGCGAACCGTTCGCGAACATGGACAAACGTGTTGATAATCAAAAGAAATGAAATCAGGCTAAACACGATGATTGTGCCCAAGAACCCTTTTTGCTGATTACCGTGGCCGAAGAACGCAACCAAGGGTAATGTGAATACCGCCACCACAATTTGAACCGAACTGCCAAAGAATTGACGAATGACACCCAACAACGTCAACTCACGAGTATTCTGCGACATCGTTGGTAAGATTGACGTGATTGGCAGATTAACAGCCGTATACAGAAATCCAAGGCCTAAATACGTCACATATGCCCAGATTAATTTACCATTATACGAAAAGTTAGGCGTCACAAAGGTGAGAACCGCAAAAATAACGTAAGGTAACGAATACCAGAGGAAGAACGGTCGGCTCTTGCCAAACCGTGAATGTGTGTGATCAATCATGATCCCGATGACAAAACTTTCAACAACGTCAGCTACCCGCGCCACGACAAATAAAATGGCCACCGCGCTTGGTGTCAGTCCATAAACATCCGTGTAAAAGAATAGCAAATAGGTCGTCATCATTTGAAAGACTAAATTATCGGCGGCGTCACTTAAGCCGTAACTAATTCGTTCGGGCCACCGTGTTACCCATTTCGTCGTGCTTTTCATCCCATCATCGCCTTTATCGAAATTGTTAATCAACTTTATCATACTCTAAAATTTGGATGTAAGCTGATTCCTGAGACAACTTTTAAGAGAGCGTATAATGAATAAATCGTCTCTCAAAAGGAAGGAATTTTTACATGCCAACTCGTTACGACAAAGAATTCAAACAAAACATTATCAACCTATATAAACAAGGCG
>NZ_AZGJ01000083.1 GCF_001436395.1 Secundilactobacillus malefermentans DSM 5705 = KCTC 3548
ACTAATGTTAGTCAGTTTTTGTGGACGAAAATCCCTTAAATGGATGAAAACCTATGTCAGTTGTGCCATAATTAGGGTAATAAATAAACGGAAAGCGAGCAGAAGATGCAAAATAAGAAAACAGAAATTAGTTTGCCAGCAGTGTTCTTATCGACACTTCTGTTGAATGCTGGGGCGTCATTCATGTGGCCGCTAGTCACGGTTTATATGCATAATTACTTGGGTAAAACACTCACGTTAGCCGGCACAACCCTTTTGGTCATGTCCCTCTTCATGATTTTGGGAAACTATATTGGAGGATATTTATTTGATCATTGGTCTCCTTACAAAACGGCAATTATCAGCTGTTTGATATCGATGGCTGGAATGATTCTCCTCATTTTATTCCATAGTTGGCCAATGTTTGGCATTCTGTTAGCGGTTGTTGGATTTGGCGACGGCGCCAGTATGACGGTTGGTAATTCGTTTGCGGCTTCGGTTAAAAGTAAAACGACCCGCTACGTTTTTAACGCATTGTACATCGGCATGAATCTTGGTGTGGTTGTTGGGACGCTATTAGTCGGTTACCTCCTCGACTTTGGCATTACAATTGTACTGAGTGTGACAACCCTGTGCTATATCGGATTACTTGTGATTATTCTGATTGAGTTCCCCGCAACGCTGAAAGCGCGGAAGGGTAAGGGCAGCAAAAAGGAAGTTGTTAAACGATCAAATAAACTGGGATTGATGATTCCTATTTGCGTGATGGTATTCAGTGTTTACTTGAGTTACACGCTGTGGGAAAGTGTCCTTTCGGTGCACATGACGAACCTCAATATTTCATTTGAAAAGTACAGTTTACTTTGGACGTTAAACGGCCTAATGATTGTGGTCTTGCAACCAATTGCGAATCGAATTGGTGCCAACTATAAATTGAGTTCCCAAATAATCCTTGGGGTTACCATCTTTGCAAGTTCGTTCTTCTTACTCGTATTCGCAGATCGCTACCCAATCTTCATTGCCATTATGGCTATTTTAACCATTGGTGAAATGATTGGTTTTCCGGGAATTCCGGCTTGGGTGGACTCGCTTTCTGATGAGAGTCAAAAGGGAAAGTTTCAGGGCTGGTTTAACATGGCAATCTCGGTTGGCCGAGCGATTGGTCCACTATTTGGCGGGGTGATGATTGATGTGTTCAATTATCAAATTTTGTTTATTTCGGTGACGGTTATTATGTTAGCGGCGTTGGGAGTCGTCCTACTCAGAAGGCGACAAAGTTCAGTGAGGGATGAGTAAATGAGCCCCGAAAGCTTAAAAAAATTACGAAGTGAGCAGCATGAAAATGAGCAATTATTACTGACTCAAATTGGCAAACGGACATTTACCTATTCAGTTGATGCCTCAGAGGCTGATAAAATGCAGGCAAAGCTCAACTTTCTGCGCACACTTAAGCAAAGCCTTCAAAGTAGTTTCCGGTTTACCAATTTTCAAGCAGAGTTTATCGTCAACGAATGTATGACGGGAGTGCTGTTACGGAGCAATGAGTTCATGCTGGTTGCCCCGCAGGACACAAAAAAAGCAGAAAAATTGGTTCGCGCCAGTTTCCTGCTTGCTAATCACTATTTTCGATTTATTGAAACGATGCTGGATTAATCGGCTAAGAATCCTTGACCAGCAATGACGCCTTTGAGTTCTGCTCGGAGCTTTGGATCCCGCGATAATCCTTGCACAATGTGGTGCGTGAAGGATTCAGGACGGGCATTAGAATTTCGACTTTGATAGTAGGCATTCAAAGCGGCATCGTAGCCATTTAATTGCGTTGAAAAGTCGGCAGGAAGCTTGTAGCCACCCTCAAAATGCATCATCGCTTCTGGCATTCGGGGTTTCAAACCAGGGGTGACAGCTGGATGCCCTAGGGCAATCCCGAGAAGTGGAAAAGTTAATTCGGGAAGGTTAAAGGTATCAATGACCCGTTTGGAATCATTGAGGATACTGCCCATAATGGTGCCACCCAGTCCTAAGCTTTCAGCTGCAACCATGATATTTTCGGTTGCGATTGCCGCATCCATAACACCGGCTAAGAATTTATCAGTTGTTCCCAACACATCAGCAGGAATTCCCTCATTCTTGGCAATTTGTAAATTACGATACTGGTCCACCACCATTAATAGGAAGTGACCACTCTTTTCAAGCCAATGATGACCGGAAATTTCACCAAGAATTGCCTTTTGTTTGGGATCGGTCACGCTTATAATGGAGTATTGTTGGGAAAATGTACTGGTAGAGGCGTGCTGAGCTGCAGAAATTAACTGAGCAACCTCTAATTTAGTTAACGGTTGATCCGTAAATTGGCGCACGCTGCGGTGGTTCTCAAGTTGGTCGATAATTTCATTTGCCAAAGAACTAAGCCTCCTCAGCAACGACTTCAGTTAATCGCTCTAACAGGGCATTGTAGACGCGGGGTTCGTCACGCGGAACGCCTCGAAGTTCGTAGTCAGCAAGGAATGGGGCTTCGTAATCGGAAGCGTAACGCTTTGCAGTTAAGCAATATTGTTCATTAAAGTTTTTATTGCCACTTCCAACCACGCCAATTAAGTGGTTACGGTTGGTTGAATAGGCGATATACTCACCCATAACGTTGGTCATCAATTCTTTAACACCAGTATCAATACCATTGCCACCGTCTAAATAGGTTGGCACAAAACAAAAGTAATCTTTCGTTTCCTTTTCAAAGTCGGATTGCTCTGAAATTTCGGTTGCTTCGATGAGTGGTTTTTCGGAATCTTCACTGTGCTGTTTCTCGGCAAATTGGGTCAGATGGGTGATAAAGTTGCGGGTGTTTCCTTCGATTGAGATGAATAAAATTCTAATTGGTTTCAATGAAAATCCTCCGTTCAATTTAGGTCATTATGATATTCTATCTTTAGCTAGTATTTTACACTTTTAATCAGGTAACTTCATTCAAGATTACACAAAACAAATATTATTAAATGGGGAAGTTGTTATTATGGCAGAAGAAAAAGTTGATTTACGTACCAGAAGAACCAAAACGCAAATTGAAATGGCGTTCTTTAGATTACTTAAGAAAAAAGGATTTAAGGCGCTGACGGTTCAGGATATCAGCAAGTCAGCAGGAGTAGGTCGTTCGACATTTTACAGTCATTACTATGATAAATACGACCTTTTGGAGAAATTGGTTTCTACATATACTGATCAATTTGCAGCGGTTGTTCGCCAACGGTTCAATATCAAAGATTCTAATGCTGCCTCAGAAACAATTAAAATGTTACTCCTCGTTTTGCGTGAGTACCAAGAAGACTTAAAACTATTGCTGGAGGTCCACACGGAAGAAGCCGATTTAAGTAGAAGCTTCCAACACGTGCTAAAGGTAACGGTTAAGGAATACCTAACGGGCATTCAGGAAACAAACGATATTTCGTTACCAATCGATTATCTTGCTGAAATGTACGCGATGAACGTCATGACCTTCTTGACGTGGCAGTTGCAACATGGTCGCGATGATAAGGTGATTGAGTTTGGTGATCGGTTGCAGGAAATTGTACTAGATCCTAAACTATTGGATCAAATTACATCGGGTAGAAAGTAAAGGCTCTCTGTCAAATCCTG
>NZ_AZGJ01000084.1 GCF_001436395.1 Secundilactobacillus malefermentans DSM 5705 = KCTC 3548
ATCCACTCCGTTACCGTCAATAAATGGAAAGCAGCTTCGGCTTCCAAAACCAAGGTTGAACAGCGTCCCAACTTGCTTAAGCAGGATTTCTCGACCACTGGTTTAAATCAAAAATGGACCGCTGATATGACCTATATTCAAACGAAGCGTAATGGCTGGTGTTACTTATCAACCATCATGGATCTGCACTCACGACGAATTATCGGCTATTCGTTCTCAAAAAAGATGGCTACTGATTTAGTCTTAAGGTAGATTGTAAAAGCTCAAATTATAAATGAACATCTCAGCGACGGTACTTCCAGAGCGGAACTAGCAAGAAATCATCAATTACCCAAGCGACAAGTTAATCGATGGCTTCAACAATATCATCTGAACGGCATTGAAACACTTAAGCGGTACAAAACTCGGCGTAAGTTCTCGGCAGAATTTAAATGGTATGTGATAAACTACTACCAAACTCATGATGAGTCTTTAGCCGAGGTTGCCGGAAAATACAACGTTTTAGCCTGTCAGATTAGTGTTTGGCGAAAAACGCTTATTCGAGACGGCTATTCTAGCTTAGAGCCTCATCCCAAAGGTAGGTCAACCAAAACGAAACGTTCTAAAAAACAGATTCGTCAATTAGAAAAACAGAGTGAAATCGAGCGTTTACGAAGCGAGATCGCTCAAAAGAATCAGGAATTCTATGACACAAAGTTGGAGAATGACATCCTAAAAAATCAATGACCCTGTTCGGACCTTCAAAGGGCATCAAAAAAAAGAAATAGTTGATCAGATCAGGGCGGATCAAGTCAAGTTACCCAAGAAACAACGTTATAGAATTGGCGATATACTTAGTGCCATTGGGCTTAAGAAGGCCACGCATCATGATGAACGTAAAAGGATCAAAAATCATAATGATAAATATGCTGAAAATGGTAAGTATCGTGGTCGGTTAACCTACGGTTACCGGTGGGTTCAAGATGAACTAATTAAGCTTGATGTTCATATCGCAGATGCGGTTGTACGCCGACTAATGGATGAATTGGGCGTACAAGTGAGTCTTTATAACCGGAACAAGAACAGTAGTAAATATTCCTCTTATAAGGGTACCGTCGGTAAGATCACCGAAAATCTCTTGGAACAAGACTTTAAACAGGCTAAGCCTTATATAGTACTCCATACAGATATTACGCAAATTCGCTTAGCGAACCACGATGGGCTTATATCTCAGCTATTACCGACGAGGCCAGCAAGGAAATTTTAGCATTTCAAATCAGTAATAGTCCCAATTGCATTCTAATAACCAAGACCGTTGATGAATTAATCAATAAGTTACCAAGTAATGTTCAACCCATCACTCATTCCGATCAAGGATGGCATTACCAACTAGATTCCTATACAAAAAAATTATCTGAACATGAATTTATCCAAAGTATGTCCCGCAAGGGAAATTGTCATGATAATGCCCCGATTGAAAGCTTTTTTCACCTTTATAAGACCGAATGTTTGGCTGGATTCCCACCGTGTAAAGGCTTAGCCGAATTAAAAGCAGTTTCTTTAGAATATGTTAATTGGTTCAATTACCGACGAATCTCATCAAAAACAAAGGGTATGTCCCCGTGTGAATATCGAGAACATACCTTAGCGGCATAATAATATTTACTTTTGTCTAACTTTTGTGTTGCACTTCATGCACTTTAAAATGACTCAAGGCTAGTTTTTATTTGCTACTGAGCCATCGTTAATGATGGCCATTTTGTTCTAAAGTACATTCGTGATGACGCAATGATTCACCGATATCTCATCCAGATACTAAGCCTTCTTCTCTCGAATGGAGCCCACCAGATCATCTGTAGCTGGAGCGTTCGCAAGCAATGCGCGAACATCATCAAGATTCACCTTAACATTCCAAACTAAAACACCAACTAACTTATCGGTATCTATGAAATAGACAAGCGATCCATGCGTTCGCCGATCAAAAATCAATTGCAATTTAGGATCAATATTACCGATTGCTTGCCAGGAAATATCAAAAATCATGGAATAGAAGTATGGGGTATGCTGATAGCTCATGTGAGCACCTGCCATATTACGGCCAACTAATTCACCAGAAAGTCGGGCATGGTCCACGTGCTCAATCCGTTGCCGACCCAAGATGTGATCTGGATAAGAGGCAATATCTCCAGCAGACCAGATGGCTGGGTCACTAGTATTGAGATACTCATTAACTTTCACACCACCATCAGCTAAATCCAAACAACTGTCTTCAGCTAAACTAATCCGCGGCGTAACGCCTAACCCAACAATGATCGTATCGGCCGCGATCACCGTACCATCCTTTGTCAATAGAGTCAAGTGGTCACCTTGGCGTTGATATGATTGGACAAACTGACCACTCATCAGTGTGACACCATTGCGTTTGAACGTGGCTTCATACTCAGTCCGAATAGACTCAGGAAATTTACCCTCACCCAGCGCTTTTTCTGGAAAAATCATCGTAACTTCAGTCTCATTTTGGGTCAGTGACGATGCGAGCTCTGTACCAACATATCCACCACCAATGATCACAACTCGCTTGTTCGGACCACTAAATTTACGTAACTTGCGATAATCTGACCACTGTCTAAAGACTAGCACATGTGGATCAGAAGGTCCCTGGATTTGTCTAGGTTCTCCGCCAGTTGCTAGCAATAGCTGTTCATACTTGATTTGCTCACTATCGGCCAATGTAATGACCTTATCTTGCCGATTAATAGCCGTAACCGTTGTCTTGAACTTAAAAGTCACATTGGGATAATTTTCAGCACCAATCTGAATGTTCTCTTCAGTGAATTCATCATCTAGCCATAGTTTTTTACTCAGTGCCGGTCGTTCATATGGGACATCCGCCTCTTGCGAAATAATTAAGATCTCACCCTCTGAATCTTCCTGTCGAATTCCCTTGATGGCATAGCCAGCAACCACTCCGCCACCAACAATGACGTATCGATAGCTGTTTGTCTGATCCAAATCACTCATCTAATCGCCTCCATAACTTTACTTTTTCTAGGATCATTGTAATATAAAAACGCCATGATTCGAAAAATAACGCTCAGAATTGTCAATCGTTGCTTGCTTTTATCAGAATAATAATTTTATTTACATACTGCTACAAAGCTATCAAATATCACTATGATCCAGATTTAGAATTGCGGATAACACAGCATAAAATAATATTATTTTAATTAAAAAACCTCAATTTTTAAGGCCTCAATTGTCAAATCAAGTGCAACACTAAGAATCTATTCTTAGAAGTGGTCTAGTTGCTAAGCTAGTTCAGGCATTAGATCGGCTGGGCAACGATAGTTTAATGACCACCGCAGCCGGTTGTTTAAGGTATCCTGAGCCAGCTGAATATCAATGAGTGAGGCCAAAACCAAGGATCTACCCTTCGGGAAGAACTCGCGCAAAAGGCCGTTAGTGTTCTCATTGGTTCCGCGTTCCCATGGTGAATAAGGATGGGCAAAGTAGATGTCCGTTCCCGCCACTTGGCTCAAGCTTGAGAACTCGGCACCGTTATCAAAAGTAATGGT
>NZ_AZGJ01000085.1 GCF_001436395.1 Secundilactobacillus malefermentans DSM 5705 = KCTC 3548
TCAACAGGATTTGACAGAGAGCCGAACTTTGCTGGCACTGATCTTTTCTTCCGGATTCGTTAAATCCGAACGACGAACCTTAACTCTATTACCCATAAAGGTGACGACAGAGCCAACCAAGATAACGCCAATTCCAGCAATTGTGAGTGGTAATATCTTCTCTGAAAGGATAATTGCCGCCATTACTGGTGCCAACGCTGGCTTTATAAAGAATACCAACGATGCAGTAGAAACATCTGAGCGTTCCATTGCCAAAAAGTAAAAGGCAAATCCACCACCGGTTACACAAACACCGATGAAAAACAGTAACCAGAAATAATGGAAATTGACATTTTGAATAATTGGAATGGCACTAAACTGCTTCAAAAAAGAACTTTGTGTCATAAACTTAGCAACTCCTGGAATATGTGTGATGGCAACCAGTGCCAACAACTCAGTAGAGCCTGCTAAGAACGTATACGCCGTCATTGTAATCCCATTAAAGTGACGCTTAACTGATCCATACCGCGAAACGATACTGTACAAACCAAAAGTTAAGGCAGATCCAATTGCTAATGACATCCCAAGTGGATTTGATAAATGGGTTGGATTAACAATGATCACGAGTCCAACAATTGAAATCACAACGGCGATTAAGTTTGCACGCCCTAAATGTTCGTGTAGTAATAAATAAGAGAATATAAGTGCAAAAACTGGGTTACAGCTAAATAAAACAGCGACCGTTGACGCTTCATCATACACAATTGCTAGCTGATACAAGCTCATGCTGACAATCACACAGATAAAGCCTGTAAGTGCAAATAATCCCCAATCACGTAACTGAATATGACGCTTTTGCTTTGCATTACTGTGAATTGCTAATGGTAATAAAACTAACCCACCTACGTAAAATCTGATGAGGTTTAGTTGAATGGGGTTAAAAGCCCCACCTGCATCCTTTAACGCAATTTCCATGGAACTAAACATTAATGTTGAAAATAGAACAAATAGTATTGTTTTTCGCAAAACGACGAAATCCGCTTCCTTCTATAAATAATCCTTCTATAAAAAATAACTACATGTGCTAGTATAGCACCATCATTTTCACAAATTCAAATGGCCTACGTAAATGACTTTAGTAAAACCATTAAAATTGGAATGACGATTAGGCTTAGAAGTGTCGTTTCAGTAACCATAATTGCGGCAAAGTTTGCGTCTGCTCCATAAAGCTTTGCCACAACGGGGGCATTGGTCATAACAGGCATGGCGGATTGCATGATGAAGACTTGCTTCATTAGTAACGGCATCCCAGTCGGTAAAACAAGAAGTGCCATAACGATTGGGGCAATCAAAAACCTACCCAGCAAAATAGCAACATTTGCGCGGTTTAATGTTAAATGATTGAGCCCAACGTTTGCAATCGCAATTCCGATAAAGATCATGGAGAGCGGAATTGTTAAATCGCCAACGTACTGAAAATCTTCCATTAAAAACTTAGGTAGTTGGATTCGCAGTAATACCAGAACAACCCCTACCATAAATCCAAGCAATGGTGGTGAAAATATTTTTTTGACCGTTTGCCATAAATCAAATTTTTGGCCGCTTGTCCCATCCTTTTGAATCAAATAAACACCCCAAGTCCAGAAGAATGTCGTGTTCGCCATATAATAAACTAAAACGTAAGGTAAACTTTTTGGTCCAAAAAGGGCCATGTTAACGGGTAACCCAACAAAGACCGTATTTGAATTCAAAAACATAGATTCAAATAATCCTTTATGTGACTTTTGAATTCTAAATAGTCGATAGGCCGCCATTGCCAGTGCATATAAAATGAGCATTGAGACAACTGGAAATCGTAAATCTGGTAAAGTTGATTTTAATTTGTCGGCAGAGAATTGACCGGTAATCGTAAAAATCATATAGGCCGGTAGCGCAATTTGTGTTACCAGTCGTGCAATTAGGCGGCTTGCATAGTCATTAAACCAGCCGCGCACGGTTAAAACGTAGCCCAGCGCTATCATGACCATGATGACCAAGACGCCTGAGATACTCTCGTAAAAGATACTAAACATCTAGATATCACCGTTCTTTCCCCAAATTATTTCTTAAATTAAATTAACGTTTTTCATTATATCACACGAATTTTGTACGTTTTGCTACACTGTTATACATACTACAATTTGTTTAAGTTTCTGTTACACGTTTACTAATTCAGTCTTTTATGATGTAATTAAGCGATTAAATAAATTAAGAACTACTAAATTAAAGACTCATGACTATTCTTTCCATCCATTTTTGGATATAATACTGAAAGAATTTCTGAAACGAGGAGCAATCATGTCAACTAATAATCAATTTCCACCTGAAGATCCAGATAACTTCAGCCGTAGAGGCAGTGACCATTTCAGGCCAAAGCGTAAGCATCATCGTGTTTTATGGACAATCCTTTTTATGTTACTTATCCTGTTAGCCGGCGGTAGTGCTTGGGCATATCACGCTTACAACGACGCCAAAGATACATTTAATGAAACCTATCAGACCGGGAGTACTAACAAGCTTCGTAACGTTTCGAGTCAACTCAAAAAAGGAAAGCCAATCTCAATTCTTCTATTAGGGACAGATACCGGTGCCCTTGGACGAAAGGACGTTGGTCGGACTGACACAATCATCGTTGCGACGGTTAATCCCAAGAAAGAAAAAGTAACTCTAACCAGTATCCCACGTGATACGATGGTTACTATCAAGGGTGATTCACTTAGCCAAGACAAAATTAATGCGGCCTACACGATTGGCGGCGCAAGTACAGCAGTCAGCACCGTTCAAAGTCTGCTAGACGTTCCAATTGATTTCTACGCCATTGTTAACATGGGTGGTCTTGAAAAAATGGTTGATGCCGTCGGTGGTGTCGATGTCACCCCACCCCTGACCTTTAAATACGGGGCAGCTAATGTGACAAAGGGTAAGAAGGTTCATTTGAACGGTAAGCAAGCCCTCTCATACTCTAGAATGCGTCATTCTGATCCAAAGGGTGACTATGGTCGTCAAACTCGCCAACGTCAAATAATTGAAAAACTGATTATGAAGGCTGTTAGTCTAGGATCAGTTACAAGATACAAGTCAATTTTGAAATCAATTTCTGGAAATATGAAAACAGATTTAACCTTTAACGATATGCTCACCATTGCTTCGAAATATTCAGATGCCTCTCATCATTTGAAGTCACAACATTTACAAGGAACCAGTACAATGGTAAATGGTGTCGATTATGAAGTTGCTTCAAATACTGAACTTAAAAAAGTATCTAATAGTATCCGTAAAGCACTCGGCATTAAAGATTCAACAAAATTTACAACGGATGCGGATAACTCAAGCACAACTACGAGTTCTGATACAACCGGAACAACTGATACCACTGGTGGTTATGGTGGTACGCAACAAGGGCCTACGCAAGCCCCTGCAGGCTACTGATATAAATCTAAGAAAAGGTCCGCCATTTTGATGAGCGGGCTTTTTTTTGCACAAAAGAAGCACTGACAATCTGAAGGGCTCCGATAAAGTTAGA
>NZ_AZGJ01000086.1 GCF_001436395.1 Secundilactobacillus malefermentans DSM 5705 = KCTC 3548
CCAATATTTGGGGTTCACTTCAACTCATTAATTTGGGTGGTGTTTTTTTATTGTCTAATAAAATTTTGATTTTATAACGTGATATAAACGCATTCTGCTTAATTTAAACGGACAAGTATACATCTAAAAGGTGAACGTGTTGTCTGAGAGCGCGTAATTATTTACTTTTTTCTTTGTTAGCATCGCTGGATTCCAAAGCCTGCATTTGAGTCGTAAGCGTATTTTGTTCAGGTTAAATTAAAATTGCAAGTTACTTATTACAAGATACAAGTTACAGATTACAAGTTACTTGTAATCTGTATCTGGGTGACTCTTTTTATAGCTTCGAAGCCCACGCTTTATTATGTCATCTAAAATCTCAACCATTTTTGTATTTTCTTCGAAGGCAATTTTTCGAATATCATTGTAAAATGATTCTCTAACTCGTAATGGTTTTGTTTTTTCTTTTCGTTTAAAAGGAGAGTCGCCATCTTTTAATTGACTCTCTGCATCAATCTGATCTAAAAGACTTTTCTTTTCCGGCATATTCTACTCCTCCAACAGATTAATTCGTGATAGAGCTTCATCTAATACTACTTGATACATATATAAAGCCCTTTTGTCCCACATATCCTCATCTTTAATTCCACTTTTTCCGAAACGTTTAACACGTTCTCTTTGAAATATGTTCCCATGAAATAGGGCTTTTCCAAAGGCTTGATTAGCGGCTTTCAACACTTCATGATCGACAGGTCCGTCTTTTTTAACCAGATAGGCAATAATGCCAAGCAAATCAAATGATTTGTCATAGTCTTTTCTAAGCCCTTGAAGATAGCTTACAAATTTTAAAGAACTTGAGTAAGATTGCTCTTGAGTCTGCATAACCATAATTACGTAATCTGAGGCTAAAACGGCATTATTTGTATATGCTGATAGCGTTGGCGGAACGTCTATTAAAATATAATCATAATCATTTCTAATTTTTGTTAGCAAAGTTTTTAAAAATAGTGGTCGGTCACTTTTCTTATAATCTTCAAGCATATCAGGAAGCAAAGATAAGCTCCAATCACTAGGCATCAGATCAAGGTAATCTGTGACGTGTGCAATGGACTCAGATAAATCCAGATTCTTAATACCATCAGTTAAACTTTTGGAATTTTTTTGTTTGAATACAGGAAATGTTTTTTCTATAATTTCACTAGCATTTCCTTGTGGATCAAAATCAATTAATAAGGTTTTTCTATGGGCTTTATTTAATAGATAAGAAAGGGTTACACAAGTTGTTGTTTTTCCAACTCCACCTTTAAAGTTTCCTATCGTGATCGATGTGGTCATACAGGATCCTCCAGACTTGAACTTATTAGTTCATAGTCATTGTAATGCAACGAGCATAGCAATTCAACGTAAATATAAAGATACAAATTACAAGTATCAAATTACATGAAACTTGTTACAAATTACTTTTGTTATTTTTGCGATTTTTGTTTATAAACAAGCTGAATAGTGGTATGGTTAATTCATAAAATAGAACATAAAAAAACACCCACCGACTGGAATCGGTGAGCGCCACAAAAAAGTTATCATTGTTTAATGACTATTATATCATGGCCGGTGCGATTTTTAAAGCCCTAGGGGACAAGCTGGGGTCTAAATCCAAGGGGACACGTTTGCCAGGGCGACTTCAATAAGTCTGGCTATACCACAACAAGGCTATCTGTACGGCTGGGTGGTGAATGGTGAGCGCGACCATTAACGGCGCGGGTGGTAAAACGAAGCTTCGGCTTGGTGCCATTGATTAGTTGGTGATCGAACAAAAATAAATACGTATCATCAACGCCTTCTAGGGCGTTTTTTAGTAGGCTAAACCGAAAACGTAGGTTTATAATGAGTGGTGGTAGCAATACCGCAATTGTACAGACAAGCGACGGGCGTTAACGACCGACGAACTAAGGGGAAACCTTAGCGTAGAATTGTACTCTGGTTCAGTTATTCCAAATAGCTGTTTCCAGGGAACAATTCTGCGCTCAAAACGTCACTCCCTCTAAACTGAATGGAAAACCGTAACCCGTCAAGTCAAAACCAACATTAGAATCAAGAAAGTTGATGATTTAAAATGCTTGATTTAAGAGATTGTGAGATTGCTTTTACCGGACGTCTAACTACCATGACTCGGGATCAAGCTTTTAGTTTGGCGAAAGTCTTTGGGGCGAAACCACAAAATTGGGTTACGAAACAGACAGATTATTTAGTGGTTGGGTTAATTGAGACGGCTTTAGGTGAGGAGCCCATCACAAAAAAGTTATTGACGGGAACACCAACGATTTCAGAACGGGATTTTTTGGACTGGTGTCAGGCACGATTGGCGCAATGGTCTAGGAGTTTAGGCGGTTAAATTCACAAAGTGAGTTTACTGATTTTTTGGGGATTTTTCATCTAGACCACTCCTCTCCCGTCAAATTTCACAAAGGAAAAATAACGGATCGTTGTTTTATCAGGGAGTGAGGGGTTTACTTGGGATAAGCCGCCTTATGTGAAGTAGAAATTGGTATACTAAAAAAGGCTCCCGGTTTAACACTGGAGGCCTTTTTTCTAGGTTACATATTTTGAGGATGAATGTTTTTATCTGCGTAGCTTTTACTTGGGTGCTGTAACATGATGAATACTGCTTAGTTTTTGGTGCCGTACCCCACAACAAATGCGGCGCTTCATTGGCATATCTTAAATGCTAAGTACCGAGTTGAGAAATATCACAAAGATATTGGCGTCATAATCCCACTTGATGATGAAGAACTTAAACCGCTAATGACTAAAGCCTTGAGACGCTACTTTAACGTCCTAAGAAGTAATGAGAAGCACATCAAGAACGTGGAAAATTACCTGTACGGCACCATGCAAAACCTATTTGGCGTTTGGTGGAATAAACAAGCGGCTAGAGAATATGCGGCCAAACACCCCGAAGAAGAAAAGTCGGCCGACAACGATAACAGTGGGTTGTACTACTAGCCCTAAAAGGCTACAAAGTCCTTTCTAAACGGTTTTGAGACTTGCTAAGCTTTTATACTTAGGTTAGATTTAAATGGCTTAAGCAGAAGAATAGGGGCTTTTAAATGAGCGCCAGAGCTAACCGGGCTAACCAGCTCAAAAGTTCAGCCTTTAGATCAACGCCAAGCTCAAATGATTTGAGGCCAGGGCTTTATCTATTGATGAGGTACTCAAAAGGTAGTATAATGGTAGTAGCAAAAGAAAGGAGATGAGACAATCATGGCAGTTAATGAAAAGAAACGGGTCCAAGTCAAGATTGATAAAGATTTGGCCGATGATACCGAAGCAGTTTTAAGCGAATTGGGCTTAAATCCAACCACGGCCATTAACATGTTTTACAAGCGGATTGTTGCTAATGGTGCTTTACCTTTTAATGC
>NZ_AZGJ01000087.1 GCF_001436395.1 Secundilactobacillus malefermentans DSM 5705 = KCTC 3548
ACAACCATAAAGGGATTATCGCACAGTTGATAACAATCAGCTGGACGGTATTTTTAGTTAGATGCCTGGTTTTCGTGCATGAACTTGGGAATTTCATGAATAATCTGGGTTGGTAAAACGACGTACTGATTTCGGGCAAGCTGCTCTGCAATAGCGCTATGTGTATAAACTGCTGCTTGCACGGCATTGGTTGTGTCTGCAAATTGGGCAGTAAAGCCACCAATCATTCCTGCAAGGGTGTCGCCCATTCCACCCGTTGCTTGAGCAGGGGTACCTAGCGTATTTTGAAAACACCCGGTTTCGGTATAAATCTCAGTTCGGTGTGATTTTAAAACAACCGTCGCGTTTAACTGGTTTCGAATCTGCTGATTAGCCGTCTCAGTTTGATCGGCAATTTTAATTCCAGATAAGCGTTGCCACTCCATTTGATGGGGCGTAAAAATGAGATTAGTTGTTGGCAAATTCCAATTGTTACTGGCAAGAATTGAGATTGCCGACCCGTCAATGATGACAATTTGTGAAGGTGTAACAGTTGCTAAAACATTTTTTAATTGTTCGATACTATTCGCATCATCACCCAGACCTGGGCCGACAACAACGACGTTAGCACTTTGAATGAGAGAGGTTATTTGAGTGTGCTGGCTGAAATCAGTCACCATTGCTTCTGGTAGGCGGGCATGTAAACTAGCCTGATTAGCTGAATCGGTGATGGTCGTTACTAGCCCAGCACCACTATAAACACTAGCTTCTGAAGCCATAATAATGGCACCCCCGAAGTTTCGATTGCCGCCAATCAAAACAACGCGACCATACGTCCCTTTATAACTGTCCACTGGCCTCTGGCGAATTGTATTTGGTAAAATTGCCTTTGTTATTTTTTTCATCTAAGCCACTTCCTTACCTTGAGTATACCATGTTAAAAGGAGATTACTGAATGCCTGTTTTGACTTAAGCTATGCTAGAATAAGAGTAGCAAGAATAATATCAGGAGGCCGACTATTTTGGAGATTGATTGGCAGAAAAAAGCAGAAACATACAAGAAACATTATTTATTAGATTTAAAGGACTTAGTCGCGATTGAAAGCGTTCGTGATGATTCTAAAAAATCGACTGATGCACCATTAGGTCCTGGACCAGCAGAAGCACTCAATAAATATTTAGATATTGCTAAACGTGACGGATTTAAAGTGAAAAATTTAGATAACCTTGTGGGATATGTAGAGTATGGCGAAGGGGACGAAACCTTGGCTATTTTGGCTCATGCAGATGTCATGCCTGCTGGCAATGGCTGGGATACGGACCCATTTACACTGACTGAAAAGGATGGAAACGTTTATGGTCGTGGGACTTCAGACGATAAAGGACCGGGACTAGCTGCCTATTATGGGTTAAAGTTAATCAAAGAATTAGGCCTAAAGTTAAATAAAAAGATTCGCTTTATTATTGGGACCGATGAGGAAAGCGAGTGGACGGGAATGACCCATTATTTTGACGTAGAACCTGCGCCAACATTGGGATTTTCTCCAGATGCTGAGTTCCCGCTAATTAATGGTGAAAAAGGAAATGCGTCGTTTACGATTAATACTGCCGGAACCAATGGTGAAGAAGATCGATTGGTTTCATTTGACTCTGGTCTCCGTGAAAATATGGTGCCGCGGGATGCAACTGCCACAATCGAAACGAGTAATAATGAGGAACTAGTTGTCAGGTTTACTAAATTCCTTGACGAGTTGCCAGTGACCGGTGATGTTTCAATTTCGGGAGATGGGGTTGATTTACACGTTATTGGGAAAGCTGCTCATGGAATGGAGCCTAAAAACGGAATTAATGCAGGAACTTATTTGGCACTGTTCCTGCAGCAAGCAACCCGATTAGGTGGGGATGCCGATCGTTACATCAATTTTATTGCTAATCGTCTCCACGATGATTCTAGGGTCTATAAACTAGGATTAACGTATACGGATGATATTATGGGCGACCTAACTATGAACGTTGGGGTTATGAAATTTCAAACTGGTGAAAGTGGCAAAATCATTCTTAACTTTAGATACCCCAAGGGAATGGACGATCAAACGATTTTAACCAAGTTGGAGACTTTTGGCGAAACTGAGGACTTCACGGTTACGGAAGGCAGGACGATGGTTCCCCATTATGTTTCTCTTGAAGATCCAATTGTTAAAACACTTATGACAGTTTATCGTAATCAGACGGGTGATCATCAAGCACAACCAGAAGTTGTTGGTGGTGGAACGTACGGCCGATTGATGGAGCGAGGAGTTGCATTTGGCGCGTTATTTCCACATACAACTGATAGCATGCATCAGGCAAATGAGTTCCAACCAATTAATGATTTAATTCAGGCACTTTCAATTTATGCAGAATCCATCTATGAATTAGCAAAGTAGTGAGTTAAGACAACTAAAGACTGAGGTGATTTAAATGGCAAGTATTCCATATCATAAAATTCTCGTTGGTGTTGATGGTTCAAAGCAAGCAAGGAGAGCAGTTATTAAAGCGATTGCTTCTGCCAAGCGAAATGATGCTGAATTAATCATTGCAACGGTAATTAGCAGTGATAAAGTTGTTGGCATTGGATCGACTCGGGTTGGATTTGGATACGTTGATCAATCAGTACTGGACGGCGTGAAAGAAGAATTTGAAAATCTAGTTGCTAAATACAAGGATATGGCCGTTGAGTCTGGTATTAAAAAAGTACAAACAATTGTCAAATTTGGCAATGCTAAAGTTGAGATTGCGAGTCAACTTTCGACTCACTATGGTGTTGACCTAATTATTTTGGGGGCAACGGGATCAAACGTTGTTGAACGAATGATGATGGGGTCGACAGCCAGTTACGTTGTCACAAATGCAATTTGTGACGTGTTAATTATAAGAACGAACTTGGATAATAAGGTTTTAACGAAGAATCCAAAATTTGAGTAAATAAAAACACCAATCTGAAGTGAACCCCCGGTATTG
>NZ_AZGJ01000088.1 GCF_001436395.1 Secundilactobacillus malefermentans DSM 5705 = KCTC 3548
TTACAGTCCGCCGCGTTTAGCCATACTTCGCTACCCATCCATACGTAGTAATCTCAAGTCAACTACACTATAATATCAAATCTTTTTTCGGTTCGTCAAGTCCTATTTTAATACTATTTATAATCTTGTAAATTTATTATCCGCAACCTACGTTTCCAAGCGTCAAAAAAACTTGGTTCGTGCCATTCAATGGTCTTACCTCGATGCACGCCAACTGCTTGATTAAAATACCATGCGGATCCCACCTTCACTGGGGTTTGAGCATCATGAATGTGGCCAAAATGGACAATTTTTACTTGGTATTTTTCAATCAATTTTTCCATTTTAGTACTCCCCATCATTCCATTTGCCATATTCCAAAAGCGATTATCATCTGTGTACCGAATAAATTTTTTATTTGGAATAAAATGGGTTAGAAATAAAATCGATTTTTCTGTTGCCTGTTTAAATAACTGCTCAATCTCGTTTAATTCAATATTCAGTCGTTCAGGATCCGATATAGATTGTTCAATTTGCCCGTCTACCCAATAGGCCCTTTTCCAATGTTCAAAATCCGTTACTTTTTTATCCAAGTTGTCCGCAAAAGAATAGTCATACCAGCCATTTCCACCAATAATTCGCCAATTTGTTTCTGGAACATCATAAATTTTATGGTTTAAATACTCCGGCATGACAACACCTTGCAATTGAGCATAAGTGACGTTCCGTAACATATCGTGATTCCCCGCCACAAACCGGACTGGTATCTCAGGCATCGCAGCCTGTAGATTTTTAATATAAGAAGTCGTCAAACCAAAATCATTCGCTATGTCACCCGCAATTAGCAATAACTCAACATGTGCTTGCGTTAGAAATTGAGCTTGATTGACTACTAGTTCAGCTATATCAACTTTATTCAAATCTAAGTGATTGTCACTAGTCAACGCTATTAAAGTCATTTAAATGTCCCTCTAAAAAAAGATTATGTTATCTCGAGGATAACATAATCTTTAAGTTTTATTTCTCTATTTTACGCCGGCCATCAATTTTTTAATTGGCTTAGCGAAGAAGGCCAGAACAATTCCGAATATAATTGAGACAATTCCGACAATTGCAAAGTACTGAATTTCAGTATCTGGTGTATAGAATTTAATAATTTGTGAGTTAACAGCCTGACCAGCTGAGTCAGCCAAAAACCACATACTCATCATTGACGACTGGAAGGCTCTTGGCGCCAGTTTTGTCGTAACCGACAGACCAATTGGAGAGATTAACAATTCAGCAATTTCAACGACTGCCCAGCTACCCACTAGCCAAAGTGGACTAACAAGCGCTTTTGGTCCGTACAAACTAACAGGTAGTACCATAATTAAATATGAAATACCGGCTAGTACTAATCCATACGAAAACTTAGCAGGAGATGATGGTTGTTTCTTGCCCAATTTGGTCCATAAAATCGCAAAAATAGGTGTATATATTAAAATAAATAATGGGTTAAGTGATTGATACCATGAAGCAGGAATCGTAAACCCTAAGAAATTATTTTGCGTTTGGTCGCCCGCAAACAAGGCCAAAACAACGGATCCTTGTTCTTCAATTGCCCAAAAGACGGCAGCTGCAATAAAAAGTGGTATATATGACCATACCCGTGAGCGTTCCTCTTTTGTGACCTTTTTGCTTGTTAGCATGATGACAAAGTAAACAACTGGGGTAATAAGCACAATAATACTTAATAATGAAATAAAGTTATCTAGTGATAGCCCACCCATTACTTTCATTAACAACAGGATTAGCAAAAAGCCAATCGCACCGGTTACTGTGTATCCGGTTGTTCTCTTCGCATCACCAGGCTCAAGTGGGTTGTTTGGATAAAGGGAATCCTTACTCAAATACTTTCTTCCACCCATCACATATTGGACTAACCCAAAGAACATACCAATTGCTGCCAAAGAAAATCCAGCGTGATAATTGTAGTTTTGTCCGATGAATCCTACTAGTAAAGGCGCTACTAGTGAACCAAGATTAATACCAAAAACGAAAATCGTAAAACCAGAGTCTCGACGTAGGTCTCCTCTTGAATACAGTGTACCGACCATTTCTGAAACATTAGGCTTTAAAAGTCCGGTTCCTATAATAATCAATAGTATTGAAAGAAAAAGAGCTGTTTTACCAAATGGTAGCGCCAAACAAATATGACCAAACATGATCAGTATGCCACCATAAAAAACTGTTCTTCTACTTCCCCAAATTCGATCACTTAGAAATCCTCCAAGCACTGATGACAAGTAAACTAGGGAACCATAAATTGCCATAATCGAAGCTGCTGTGGTTTTGTTTATTCCAAGGCCACCCTTTGAAATTGAGAAGTACATATAGTATAGAAGAATTGCTTTCATTCCATAGTAACTAAATCGTTCCCACATTTCGGTGAAAAATAAGGTTGAAAGTCCTTGAGGTTGTCCAAAGAAGGATTTGTCATAGTCCTTCTTTTCTACATTGTTTTCCAATTAATATTCCTCCAGACGCCTGTACCCATGTTAATTCTTTGTAAAAACAGAATCATTTCAGGGATAATTTAGGCAATCTCTCTGTGTGTTATAAATTAAACATAAGAATAATTATACTCCGAATTAATATTATAGGCAATATAATTCAATAATAATCCAATTTTAACCGTAATTTTGAATACTTCAGCCAAATTAAAAAGGAGTAACAAAAAGATAGACCACAACGAATGTTGTAATCTATCATTTAGTGCCGGCTGAGGAATTCGAATCCCCGACCCTCGGTTTACGATACCGATGCTCTACCAACTGAGCTAAGCCGGCATGTAAATTTAACTCCGACAGGCGGGCTCGAACCGTCGACATCCTGATTAACAGTCAGGCGCTCTACCAACTGAGCTATGTCGGAATAATAATCGCGTGGCAACGTCCTACCCT
>NZ_AZGJ01000089.1 GCF_001436395.1 Secundilactobacillus malefermentans DSM 5705 = KCTC 3548
CAATATTTGGGGTTCACTTCATTGCAATTTTTTTAATTGGATAGGTTTTCCAACTCGATTGATTTTTCTTCCCATTGATCCTCAGACTCAGTTAATTCTGTCGTAATTTTGGAAAGTTGGGATTGTAGGTCAGTCATTTTAGCTGGATCGTTAAACGATGCTGGTTTTGTCATTTGAAGTTCTACTTCGGATTTTTGATTGCTTAAATCAGTTACCTGTTGTTCCAATGCATCAACTTCTCGACTTAATTTTCTAAGCTGGCGCTGGTTCTCTTTTGACTTCTGATAGTCTGTTGTGATGGGAGCTGGTTTTGACCTTACCGATGTGGTGTCAGCAGCTTGCTGCTCCTGGAGCTCAAGTTCCGCAATTTCTGCCTGTTCCTGTTTTTTGTTTGTGAAGTAGTCGTAGTCACCTAAGAAGAGGGTTGACCCTTCCTGTGAGATTTCGACAACCGAAGTCGAAACTTGATTAATGAAATATCGGTCATGGGAAACGAAAAGGATGGTGCCATCAAATTCATTGAGTGCTTGTTCCAGAACCTCACGACTGTCAATATCTAAATGATTGGTCGGCTCATCTAAAATTAAAAAGTTGTCATGACGTAATGCCAGTTTAGTCAGTAATAAACGGGCTTTTTCGCCACCACTTAGGTTGTGGACGAGCTTATCGACATCTTCACCAGTAAATAGAAAACTGCCTAGGATAGAGCGGATATCCGCTTCAGGAGTAGTAGGATGATCGTCCCACAACTCAGCAAGTACCGTTTTTTTATCGTGAAGAGACGCTTGTTCTTGATCGTAATAACCAATATCGACGCCAGTTCCTAATTCGACGGTTCCACGGATGGCGGGAATTCGACCTAAAATTGTTTTGAGGAGGGTTGATTTTCCCACACCATTTGGGCCAACAATTGCAATGGATTGGTGCTTTTTAATGTTTAGGTTGATTGGCTCTGATAAGACTTTCTGGAGACCGTAGCCCACTGCTAAATCTTTAACAGTTAGAACAATATTTCCGCTGGTCCGAGAAGAATCAAATCTAAAGCGGGCGACCTTGTCTTCATTCTCTGGGCGATCAATGACGTCCATTTTTTCGAGTTGTTTCCGGCGGGACTGGGCGCGTTTTGTTGTGGAGGCACGAACGATGTTTTTATTCACAAAATCTTCGAGCTGGGTAATTTTTGTTTGCTGCTTTTCATATTCTTTCCATTCCCGTTTGAGCTTCTCCGCTTTGAGGGTCATGAACTTGGAATAGTTACCTTTGTAGTGTGCAACTGACCCTAATGACATGTCATAAACTTCGGTCACAATTCTGTCTAGGAAGTATCGGTCATGGGAAACAATCAGCAGGGCACCCTTATAGGATTGAATATAGCCTTCAAGCCAGGTCAGCGTTTCGACATCCAAATGGTTGGTAGGCTCATCAAGAATAAGGAGGTCCCGTTTTTCCAGTAGAAGTTTCGCAAGGGCAAGTTGTGTTTTTTGCCCACCCGATAACGTTGTAATATTACGGTCGTAGTAAGATTCATCAAACTCGAATCCATGAAGGACGCCACGAATTTCAGCTTGATAGCCAAAGCCGTTTTGTTTGCGAAACTCATGCTGTAGATGGTCGTACTGTACGGAAGTCTCTTCAAATAATTGTTCGTTCTGAATGACTTCCGGATCGCTCATCTTGGCTTCTAATTGATGAATCTTGGCTTCCATTTCAATGAGACCAGCGAAGACACTTAGCATTTCTTCCCAAACGGTTTTATCAGAATCAAGACCCGTATCCTGTGCAAGGTAGCCAATAGTTAAGCCACGTTTCATCGTCACCTGACCTTCGTCTGGAGCCTCTTCACCGGTAATAATGTGAATTAAGGTTGATTTACCTGCACCGTTTCGGCCAACTAACGCAACTCTTCCATTATCTGGCACATCTAAGTTTACATTTTCAAATAAGGGATCCGCGCCAAATCGACGAGTAACGTGTTGAACTTGTAGGAGCATAATTGCCATCAACCTTTCGTGTATAGTGAAACTATTTTATCATATTTGATTACCTATAAGACAGGGGATTCAGATAAAATTTTGCAAATCATTTCACAAGAAGGGCGTTTATGCTACAATAACTAGGAAATATAAATTCACAATCTAATTAAGTAATCAGCCAAATCGTATAGGGTGATGGAATAATCAAGGAGGGAAACATTTTGAGTGAAACCAAAATACCACGGGCAACTGCCAAACGGTTACCCATTTATTATCGTTATTTAAATATTTTAAAGGATTCAGATAAGCTGAGGGTTTCTTCAACGGAACTATCAGAAGCAGTTAAGGTTGATTCGGCTACGATTCGCCGTGATTTTTCATATTTTGGGGCTTTAGGTAAACGTGGCTACGGTTATGATGTTGAAAAATTACTTGAGTTCTTCAAGAAAATTTTAAACCAAGACACGTTAACAAACGTTGCGCTTATTGGTGTTGGTAATTTAGGGAACGCACTTCTAAACTTTAATTTCCACCAAAATAGTAACGTTCGAATTAGTGCTGCCTTTGATGTAAAAGAGGATATTGTTAATACTATTCAAAGTAGCGTTCCAATTTATCCAATGAATCAATTACAGGAACAATTAAAAGACCAACAAATTGAAGTGGTTATCATTACTGTTCCGTCTAACGTTGCACAATCAGTGACGGATGATGTCGTTAAGGGTGGCGTAAAAGGAATCTTAAACTTTACACCTCTCAGAGTGACAGTGCCAGATGATGTCCGAGTTCAAAACGTTGATTTGACGAATGAATTACAAACACTCATTTACTTCCTAGATAATTATCAGTCTTAATTTCAAAGTGAGGCTGGGACAAAAGTCCTAAT
>NZ_AZGJ01000009.1 GCF_001436395.1 Secundilactobacillus malefermentans DSM 5705 = KCTC 3548
TTCTCTTGACTAATCGTAGAAAAGACGCAAAGGCGCCTTTTTAAAATTACTTAGTAGATTGTCGTTTCATTAAACCGTATGGAAGCACAACGTTGTTTTCTTCAACTTCGTCATTTTCCATCAATTTGGTAAGGAGACGCATCGCTACCGCACCAATATCGTAAAGTGGTTGGGTAATTGAAGAAAGCTTTGGACGAACAAGTTCAGTCAATTTCGTATCATTACTCGTCACAATCTCAAATTTATTTGGAACGTCGATTCCGGCATCCGTCAAACCATTTAACACACCTGCAGCTAATTCATCATCGCCAACAAAAGCAGAATCAGCATTAGCAGCAAGTAATGCAGGTTCTAACGATTGACCTGCCTGATATGAATAATCTGTTTCAAAAACTAGGCTTTCGTCAAAATCAATGCCAGCACCTGCCAAAGCCTGTTTGTACCCCTTTAGACGATACTGACTGTTAATTGCCTGGTCCATTGGTCCGGACACAAATGCCACCCGTTTACTTCCGCGATCAATTAGATTCTTGACTGCTTCCTTAACGGCTGCAACATAGTCAATATTGACACTAGGAGTCTTTCCAGTGTCATCAACAGAACCTGCCAAAACAACGGGTGCCTTTGAGCGTTCAAATTCCTTGCGTAAGTCGTCGGTAATTTCATTACCCATAAAGATAATGCCATCAACCTGCTTCGCCATTAAAGTGTTTAGCACCTGTACTTCTTTTCGACCATTTTCATCCGAATTGGCCAAAATAATATTGTATTTATACATCATTGCAATATCATCAATCCCTCGTGCTAACGAAGAAAAGTAGACGTTGGTGACATCTGGAATGATGACCCCTACTGTGGTTGTTTTTTTGCTTGCTAAGCCTCGTGCAACAGCATTTGGTCGGTAATCTAATCGATCAATTACCTCCAAAACTTTTTTGCGTGTTGCTGGTTTAACATTGGGATTCCCGTTGACCACACGAGAAACTGTTGCCATTGATACGGCAGCTTCCCGGGCCACGTCATAAATAGTTACAGTTTGTTTGTCCATCGTGATAGCCCTTTCTTAACTAGTATTATACGTTTTCATAAATTTTTTCACTAACTTGAACAATATAGCAAACAATGAAAACAATTGCAAATTGAAAACGTTTTCATTAAGATGATAACCCTTAATTGTTAAATGTTCAAGCTTAACTACATATCTGCCTATGCTATAATGTAAGCAATTCTATAGAGGTGATTAGATGTCAAAATTAACACAGATTCAAAAATGGTCAGACGAGCAACACGCTGACCTTGTTTATGTAAGTGATCCAAAAACGATTCAGTATCTAACTGGATTCTACAGTGATCCTGTTGAACGGGTTCTTGCCCTTATTGTTTTTCCTAATCAGGATCCCTTTATGTTTGCTCCAGCTCTCGAAGTTGAGGCAATCAAGGATACAGGCTTTAAGTATCCAGTATATGGTTATTTAGATCATGAGAATCCATGGCAACAAATTGCAGCACAAGTTTCCAAGCGACAGCCCAATGTGCACACAGTTGGGTTGGAAAAGAATCATTTGTCAGTAGATCGTCTAGATTCTCTTAAATCTATTTTTTCAGATGCAACCTTTGATTTAAATATCTCACCTTTCTTTGAAAAAATGCGTCTTATCAAGTCGGATGACGAAATTGAAAAATTAGATATTGCCGGAAAATGGGCTGATTTTGCATTCGAAAGAGGATTCGAGGCCGTTAAAGCTGGCAGAACCGAGCAACAAGTGGCTGCCGAACTTGAATACGCATTGATGCAAAAAGGAATCATGGAAATGAGCTTTGACACCCTCGTTCAAGCTGGAGCTCACGCGGCTGAACCACACGGTGCAACGAATGGCACTAAATTTAAAAATAACGAATTAATCCTATTTGACCTAGGAACGGTCTGGGATGGATACATTAGCGATGCCTCAAGAACTGTTGCACTTGGTAAGCCAACCGAAAAGCAGTTAGATATTTATAACGTTTGCTTAGAAGCACAGCTTGCTGCCCAAGATGCAGCAAAGCCAGGTATAACCGCTGCATCTCTTGATAAAATTGCGCGAGATATTATTTCGAAGGCCGGTTATGGCGACTACTTCATTCACCGTTTAGGACATGGCATGGGAATGAGCGAGCATGAATTTCCTTCAATTATGGAAGGAAATGACCTTGTTCTTGAACCTGGTATGTGTTTCTCGATTGAACCAGGTATTTATATTCCTGGAGTTGCTGGTGTTCGAATTGAGGATTGTATTCATATTACCGAAAATGGAAACAAACCATTTACACACACTCCTAAGAAATTAAATTACGTTGGGTAATCAAAAAAAGTTTGACATCATGTTGATGTCAAACTTTTTTTATTTGTCCGTATTTGGGTTAAATGTTACAGTTTCAGTACCCTCATCATCGTTTCCCGTTTGGTCTTGAATTAAATCATCACTACTCAGCACGATATCGTCGTTTTCTTCAGTATCTTCTTCATCAGAATATGTTTCTGTATCTGAAGAATTTGCTTTATGATCATTCCAAGCATCCTTTAAATCATCCAAGACGTCATTTGCATAAAACGCATAATCTACCGCTCGGTCACGGACAATATCTGCCTTGTCCAAGATATCCTCACGAACGGCACGTTGACCGTCTTCATCGAGTGACCGATATTTTGAATACGCAATTCCCGCACCAGCTACTAATAGCCCTAAAAATAATCCTTTTTTTGCCATTTTAATCATTCCAATCGTTTAGTTTTGTTTCTTGTGTCGATTCAAGTAAAGACCGAAAGCGGTGGCACCAATTTTGGTAAGAAGTGAATTTCCACGATTCCCTTTGTGCGAACCTGAAACTCGGTCAGTTAACTTACGAGTTGCCTCATTTAAGTCGGAAACACTCTGGCCCAAATCTCCAGCTGCTTGAAATACCGGATCAACTTTTACAGATTTCTCGCCAACATCTTCTAACAATTCATTCGCATTCGCCATTAAATTCTCTGCTTGATGTGATAGAACATCCACATCACCCGTCAGCGTTTTAACACTTTTATTAACCTCACCTAGCGTTTTGGTCATCCTCATCAAGAAAATTCCAATAAAAATGACTAAAATTAAAAATGCTACTGCTGCAATTAATCCAGCAACCTGTCCACCCGTCATCACGAGGCCTCCTTCTGATACCGATTTATACCATTAGCATAGCATTTACAGCGTTTACACGCAATATAAATGGACATCAATTTAAGTTGTGCAAAAATACCATAGCATCTTTGAAACTTGCGTCATTTTTGCTACACTTATTTTAACATTGAATAGATTGGAAGTTTAACCATGAAACTAGAATTTTTAGAATTTCACCTTTTATCATCGTCTCTTCAGCATCTGTGGTCCAAGTTTATTGAACATTATGATTGGGAAAAATTGCTCAATACCGTTACGAGTCGCTTATTCCAATTTATCTTACTTTCAATCTTGTTCCTCATCATCCGTTGGGTGGGAAAGGCCATCATTCAAAAAGCTTTCAATAAATATCGCGATTCCAAACTTGCGACAGTCAGTGCTAATAGAACTGATACCATCCATTCCCTTGTACTAAATATCTTTACTTACATTATTTTGTTCTTTTGGATATACGCTTTGCTGACTTTAATGGGGGTTCCAGTTGGAACGCTAATTGCTGGCGCTGGAATATTCAGTTTAGCATTAGGCCTTGGTGCACAAGGCTTCGTTTCCGATATTGTAACAGGATTTTTTATCCTACTTGAGCAGCAGCTTGATGTTGGGGATGCTGTAAAAATTAATGCGATTGAAGGAACTGTTACCGCAATCGGATTACGGACAACTCAGATAACCAGCTATGATGGCACCCTCAATTTCATTCCGAACCGAAATATTCAAATTGTTAGTAATCTCTCTCGAAACGCCATGCGGGCTTTGATTGAAATTAAAGTCAACCCCAACACGCCAATCGATGATATCACCAAAATAATCAAGGAAGTTAACGAGCAGCTGACACCAAAATTCCCCGAAATCACAAAGGGGCCGACCTATCTTGGAACTTCGATTTCAGCAGATGGCCATTTGGCGCTACAAGTCATTGTGTACACAACTCCTGGAGAACAGTTCACAGTTCAAAGAGCGTTTCTTTCCGCCTATCTTCGTGCTATCAGAGAAGCTGGCATTTCACTACCAACAATATATCCAGGTAAATAAAGAAGGTTTGGAGGTGCACTTTAGCCCCCTAAACCTTCTTTATTTGTCCGCATTTTCGCTAACTTGAAAATAGTCTTCCAAATTATGTGCTAAAAAGTTGACTCGTTTCAAAATTTCTCGTCTTGTAATGATACCTGTAAAAATACGGTCTTCATTTACGACCGGTAAAAATGGTTCATTAATTAGTCGATTGAGAACCTGTTCTAAATCATTAGGATCTTCGACTACTGCAACATCACTTTCCATGATTTCACTAACTGGAATCTTCATCAATCGATCCGGATTCATTCGATCACTTTCCATCATTTGCTTAGTTACCATTGCAAGAGAAACGAAACCACAAAACTGCTCTTTATTATTTAAAACTGGAATTTTGGAATAACCAGTTTGGGTTAAAACGAGTAGTGCATGGTAACAATTATTGGTATCCGAAACATTTGCCACGACATCACCAGGGATAATATAGCTATCCTTCGACATTCTTAATAGCGTTTCAACTGCCTTATCTAACATTCTGCACCTCAATTTAGCGTTTAATAATCGTCTTCAATTCTGGAACCTCTTGACAGGCGCGGTTGTAAAAATCAACTTTGAAATTCGTATCAGTGACCGTGATCATCGCAAATGTGCCACCAATCCGTGAATATTCTCCCCGAGGAAGCAAGATACTTCCCGGATTCACAAATAACCGATTATTTTGCCACTCAACCCCAAGTTTGTGGGTATGACCAAATAAAACAATATCAGCATCCACTTCTGCTGCTCTGAGTGCCAATCGGTTTAAATCAAAATTCACACCATATTTGTCTCCATGCGTCATATAAACTGTTAATTTACCCACTTTTCGTGACACTTCCTCAGGAAATCCCGTTGCAAAATCATTGTTTCCCCTCACATAGGAAGTTCCATCAAAAAAAGAATCTGTTGGGGACCCTTCCGAATCACCACAGTGAAAAATCGCATCTGCAGTCATTTGCGCTTTAATACTATTCAAAATTTCCTGGTCTCCGTGATTATCACTAATAACAAGTATTTTCATTATTTCTGCCTCCACCAAGAATCAAATTTGGTCATTAAATCTACGGTTGCGCGACCTCGATGGCTAATTTCATTTTTCTCAGTTTGACTCATTTGGGCTAACGTTTTCTTCTTCTCTGACACATAAAATAAGGGATCATATCCAAATCCGTTGTTTCCTTGCGGCTCTTTTAAAATAATTCCTGCAATTTCTCCGTTACTGACAAGTTTGGACCCGTCTGGCCGCATAAGAACCAATGTCGTATGGAACCGGGCCGTTCTTTTCTCCATCGGAATGCCATCCAAATTACGCAACAATTTTTGATTGTTAGCAATATCATCGTGGTCTCCCGCATACCTAGCAGAATGGACACCTGGCGCACCGTCTAATGCATCAACAATTAATCCTGAGTCATCGGCAAGGACTGGTAAGTTTGTGTGCTTAGAGACAATCTCAGCTTTAATCATGGCGTTTTCAAGGAAGGTACTGCCAGTTTCGTTAATTTCTGGTAATTCTTTAACGTCAGCAAGCGTTAATACGTCAATTCCTCGCGGCTTAAATATTTTTTTGAATTCAGCTGTCTTCCCTTTATTCTTAGTTGCAATTACAAGCTTGTCGTTTTTCATTCTAAATTCCTTCTATTTCAAAGATAGACTTTCAACTGGAACATGCGTGACGTTCAAATCGTCCATTTCTAACCAGTTACCCGCAATCAACTTAAAGCGGTCCGCTGATCCTGTTGAAAAATAGCGGTCCGGTAATTCTTTATGCGAAGATTCATTTGCCAAATTAAAATAATCTAGGAGTAATGAAACAGAACTGACCGTTTCCGCCCCAGAATCAATTAATTTAACATCAGGACCAACCGCTTCTTGAATAAACGGTTTAAGCAGTGGGTAGTGAGTACACCCCAAAATTAACGTATCAATGTCGGTCCCTTTAAAGTATGCCATAGATTCATCAACAATTTGTTTAGCAATTTTAGTTTTATATTCGTTACTTTCCACAATTGGCACAAATTTAGGACACGCCAAGCTAAACACCTTATTCTGCAAATCTTTACTCAGAATAGCCTTTTCATACGCATTGCTCTTAATCGTACCTTCAGTTGCGATAACTCCAATCCGATGATTCTTGGTCGCTTTAATTGCTGCACGCGACCCAGGCGAAATAACGCCGATTACAGGAATGGGTAATGTCTTCTGTAAATACTCTAGTGCAGCTGATGTAGCTGTATTACAGGCAATAACAAACATTTTGATATTTTTTGCCGTTAAAAATTGACCTAATTGTTCAGAAAATTCCCTAACCTGTTCTGCGGGTCTAGGACCATATGGTAAACGGGCTTGATCACCAATGAAACAAACTGATTCATAGGGTAATTGACGGAGTGCTTCCTTGACAACGGTCAATCCACCAACGCCTGAATCCATGTATCCAATTGCTTGTGAAGTCATAATTAACCCTCTTTTTCGATTTACTTTAAGAATTAATTATCTCTTTTTTTACTGATACTTTCAAGTTTTTGAATTTATTAAAGAGCTTGCTTTTCTATAATAAATGAGTGTAATCTATTATTAATATGAATAAAAAGGATGTTATCATGCAAACTGACATTTATCAGCAATACTTAAATCAAAAAGATCTTTCACCATACTTTGGGCAAGCACTCATTCGCGATATTATCTTACCAGACATCTTAGGGGACGATATGAACGACATTTTGTATTTTGAGGGCAAACAACTCGCTAGACGTTTCCCATTGGCAAACCCAGCAGACGTCATAATCTTCTTTAGCCAAGCAAACTTGGGCACTCTTGCGCAAATTAAGATTAATGCGAAACAAGTCATTTGGAATCTCTCAGGTACAGAAGTTCAGCCGCGAGTGGCTAATCCGCAATCATTTATGCTCGAAGCCGGGTTTCTCGCACAGCAATCACAACAACAACTGGGCCTCTTAGCAGAAGCAGAGGTTAAACTAGAAAAAAAAGGACATTCTGAAAGTGTCCAAATTACAGTTCATGTCGATCCTAAAGATGTGCTTGAACCTGAAACAACACCAACTGACAATTTAGAAATTATTGTTTCAGGCACTGAATTTGACGATAAAAAAACGAATTAGACATTTTTGTCTAATTCGTTTTTTTTATTATTTATTATACGTATTGATTTAATACTTGTGAAAGCTGGTCCTTTGAATGGTATCCAACGATTGAATCAACCACTTGGCCATCCTTCTTAACTAAAAGAGTTGGAATACTCATGATACCAAATTTTTGTGCGGTTTCAGGATTAGCGTCAACGTCCATCTTGTTGAACGTCACCTGTGTACCCATCTCTTCAGCGAGTTTTTCAACTACTGGTGATTGCATGCGACAAGGGCCACACCAAGTTGCCCAGAAATCAGTCAAAGTTACGCCCTTTGAAGTATCATTTTCAAATGTTTTATCAGTTGTTTCTACAACACTCATTTAAGTCACTCCTTCTCTTATTTACAATTAGTAAGTGTATCAGATATTTAACTTTTTGCAATTTTTTCGCTTGTCCTTAGAATTTAACGATGGTAGAACCGTCGCCACCAGCATTGGCTGGTGAAAAGCCAAACTCTTTGACCCGCTTATTTTTTTCCAAGTATTTGGTAACACCCTTTCGCAGAGCTCCAGTCCCTTTACCATGAATAATGGTCACTGAAGGATACCCAGCAAGCAAGGCTGAATCGATATATCGATCAACCTCCGCAATTGCTTCATCATACCGATGACCACGAAGATCCAAGGTAGGACTCATGCCACTTGATGAGGAACGTTTAATAGTTGCTCGTGCAGGCTTGGTATTTGAGGAAGGCTGTTTTGTCTTATCAAGATTTGCCTCATCAATTTTCATCTTTAATATTCCTAGCTGGACTTCCCATTCATGGTCACTCAGTTTGTCCATAAGGGTTCCCATCTGACCATATGACTTAACGAAAACCTCGTCACCCTTCTTGAAGTCGTGTCGTTTCTTCTCACGCCGTAAAATTCGATTCTGTTTTAACTGGGGGTTCTGTTGAAGCGCATTAATAGCACCTTTTGCACTTATTAATTCATTTTCTTTGACCGCTTGATTGGATAATTGTTGCTTTTGGTGAAGATCCTTAATAATCTCGTTTGCCTGATTTCGTGTATCACGGACAATTTGATTAGCAGAATCCTTTGCATCCTCAATCAATCGATCCTTTTGCTTCTCGTATTTGTCATACTTTACTTTTAATTCATCATGTAATTGACTTGCTTCGGCTAACTCAACTTTTAATTGTGCTGCAGCATCATCCGCTGCTTTCTTTTGCGCTGTCAAATCAGCAATCATATTATTAATATCTTGGTTGTCTTGGTCAGTTAATTCCCTAGCTTCCGCAATAATCGATTCCTTGATTCCCAATCTTGCTGCAATTTCGAAGGCGTTACTTCGACCTGGAATTCCAATTAACAAATGATAGGTCGGTTTAAGCGTTTTGGTATCAAATTCCATGCTGGCGTTTATTGTGTCTGAGCGATTATAACCAAAGGCCTTTAGTTCTGGATAATGAGTAGTCGCAACAACGGCACTGCCAATCGATCCAATATCATCTAAAATTGCCATCGCGAGAGAAGCCCCTTCTTGAGGGTCAGTTCCTGCACCAACTTCATCCAATAAAATCAAACTCTTTTCATCAGCATCAGCCAAAATGGACACAATGTTATCCATGTGAGATGAAAAAGTACTTAAGTTTTGTTCAATTGATTGTTCATCACCTATATCCGCAAAAATGTCATCAAAAATGGCAATTTCACTATTTTCATTTGCGGGAATAAAAAGACCAGATTGTCCCATTAACTGGACCAGTCCAAGTGTTTTCAAAGTAATCGTTTTACCACCTGTATTAGGCCCAGTCACAATAATTGCTTTATAAGTGTCACCTAGTTCTAAATCATTCGCAACCACTTTTTTTGGATCAATTAGCGGATGCCGTGCAGCACGAAGCTTGACCACATTTTGACTAGAAATAATAGGCTCCGTGGCCTTCTGCTGTTTCGCATACCGTGCCTTTGCGTTTATAAAATCGAGATGTCCTAAAATATGGGCATTATTCTCAATTTCAGTTTGGTATGGTTTTAATAATTCAGATAATTCAGCCAAAATCAATTGCTGTTCTTGCTTTTCAGCTAATTGGTGTTGCCTAAGCTGGTTATTATATTCAACGACAGCACCAGGTTCAATGAACAAGGTTTGGCCAGTTGAACTTTGATCGTGGACAATTCCGCCAAAATGTTGCTTGTACTCAGCCTTCACAGGTATAACAAAGCGATCATCCCTAATTGTCACAATTCCTTCGCTGAGATACTTTGATTCATTTCCTTTTGTATAGTTTTCCATTCGACTTCTGATTGTCGATTCTGTTCTAGCGATTTGATGCCGAATTTGTGCAAGTTTAGGTGACGCAGTATCCAATATTCGACCATCTTCCTCAATGGAACGGGTCAGCCGCTGACTAATTTCAGGAAGAGAACTAATATTTGTAATAAATTTATATAAAAGCCGAAGCTCTATTTGTTTTTCATTTAATTTGTCGAAAAATTCTGTGACTGATTCGGTTGTCTTTAAAACTCGCCCAACTTGGGCCAACTCCGTCCCGCTTAGTACGCCATCAATTGCCAAACGTTTCATTTGTGACGTAATGTCCGATAGTTTGGGCAATGGAATTCCACCCTCTAAGCGAAGAATATCAGCACCATCTTTTGTTTCATCAAGCCAACGCTGAATCTTCTCTGAATCCGTAATGGGAACTAATTCATTTAGTTCTTTAATTCCAGCATCAGATACAAGATACTGGTGAATTGCTTGTTTGATTTCGTTATAGGCTAATGTTGATAATATTTTGTCGTTCATTAGTTGCCAACTAACTCCTTTATTTTTTGACAGTAGTTACTAAAACACATTCAATAGTATTTTAACGCAATCGTAATTGAACCAAAAGAATCACGACTATTATTTCAGTTATAAAGCAAAATAGCATTTACTTATACAAAGTAAATGCCATCATTTCCCTAATTGATGACCCACCATCCATAAATTGATTTGGCCAAAACGGGAGACTGCTTCACAATCCATTGAGCAATTTGTGAAGTTTGATATTGGTTCTGAAGCCAATCGTTTGATAGCAAAATTATTAAGTGAAGCACTAAAAAAATAAGAAAATAAGAAATTATAAGACCGATGAGGCTCCCTAAAATTGCATTAATAAAGTGTATAACGGGAAGCTTTGTAAATATTCGACTAGTTTTTCGAAGTGCTCTGACAATAATCCAAAAAACAATCATGACTAAAAAGAACGCCAAACCATTAAAAAATATCGTAGAGACAGCCGCATTTCCAGTTTCACTTTTTTCCATTAGACCGGGGCTGGGGATAACGCTTTTTAACAACTCTCCGACCGGCTTTGATGCAAGGTTTGCCATAATTGTCACAATAGATACGGAAACTAAATCGATCAAAGTCAGTAAAAGGCCTCGTCTGTACCCTCTACTAAAAGACCAAACCAGCGTCATTATAATAATTATCGATAAAATCATTTTCAGTACCTAATTTTTCTGCTCGTCTTCAGTATTTGAATTAAGCTCATTAAGTTTATTAGTTGCAATTAGTTGATCTGATATTGCATTGAATGCTAAAAGTGTCGTCGCATCCACCTGATTTATTCCGGGTACCAATTCCTTTAGCTGTGATAGTTCCTGATTCATTTTCTCAGTAACCGCCTGCATATGTTCAACGGAACTTGTCCCAACGATGGTGTAGGTTTTACCCCCAATAACTGCCTTAAAGCGCCGTTTTTGTACTGCCATAATTCACCCATCCTCCTAGAAATTAACACATTCCATTCTATCATGAATGCCCACTACTAGGTAGTTTCTTTAGAAATATCTTTAAAAAGGATACAAAAAAAGGATTACGCAAAAACGTAATCCAATTCTGCTACTTAGCGTCTGGATCTCCCCAGTCTTGATCGGAAGCATCCGTGCCACCACCATTTAAGAAGGTGTTTAGCATTGACTCAACCATATTCCATTCATCATCTGATTCAATTGGAATAAGATCGCCACCAGATGGATTTGCAGGATCATCGTTATCAGGTAATTGGTATGCCTGTACGTCAACCTCTTCATCATCTGATTTGCCTGATGGATACATTAAAATATATGATTTGCCATAGTCTGGTGATTTGAACGTAAACAAGACTTCGTAAAGTTCCTCATTTCCATCTTCATCAACCAGGGTAATTTGTTGGTTCTCACTTTCACTCATGTGTGTCCCTCACTTTGCCTTTAATAGTTTTCCATTGCGATCGAGATAATTCTGAAGAATTAGCCCCGCTGCAAGTTTATCAATTACTTTCTTACGCTTGCGTCTGGATGTGTCGGCTTGTTCCACTAACATACGCTCTGCCTCAACTGTTGTCAATCGCTCATCCTCAAAATCAATTGGAAGCTGAAATTTTTGGGTGAGCATTTCACCATATTTTTTCGATGCTTCAGCGCGTGGTCCAAGCGAATTATTCATATTTTTCGGTAATCCTAACACGAAGCCAGAAACATCATATTGCTCTGCTAATTCGCCTACTCTGTCAAGACCAAACTGTTCCTCATCCTCGTTAATTCGAATGATTTCAATTCCCTGTGCCGTCCAACCAAGGGCATCACTTATCGCAACACCAACAGTCCTTGATCCAACGTCTAATCCCATTAGTCTCTTCATTTTTCTGGGTCCTTACTCTCATGTAGGTACACTCGAACTAGCTCTTCAATTATTTCATCACGTTCATGCTTACGAATCAGGTTTCTTGCATCGTTTAAACGTGGAATGTAGGCCGGGTCGCCCGAAATAAGATACCCCACAATTTGATTAATTGGGTTATAGCCCTTTTCTTCCAAAGCCTGATAGACCGTTACTAACGTATCATGAACATCCTTTGGCTTTTTTTCATCAAAATTGAAATACATCGTTTTATCTAATGAACTCAACCTTACCCACCTCCAAGCTCCTATTTGTGATAATTTTACAAGAAATTTATGGAAACTACAATGATAGCCTCCCAATGTAACTGATTCGTAATAAAAACCTCATTTATGCTAACGCTTTAACCCATTCTGAGGCAGCCACCATTGCATCATTTAGTCCACTTGGTTTCTTACCACCTGCTTGGGCCAAATTAGGACGACCACCGCCGCCACCATTAATATTAGGTGAAATAGCCTTAATTAGGTCTCCAGCTTTGATGCCTAATTTTACCTTTTCATCTGCGACAGCCACAATCAAGTTAGCTTTATCTTCTACTTGGGCGCCTAAGACCAGAATATCAGAATATCCCTTTTGACGCCAAGTATCTGCAAGTTGTCTTAATTGATCCATTCCAGAAACTTGAACCGTTCCTGCAATCAAAGTAGTCCCATTAATTTCTTGAATCTTTTCAAATACTTTATCCGCTTGCTGGCCTGCAAGTTTAGCATGCAACGACTTATTTTCATTTTCTAGTCGTTTAACTTGATCATTCAACTGGTCAATTTTATGAGGAACATCTTGAAGTTGAGGTGCCTTCAAGCCACTCGCAATATTTTCCAACATCGTGTTGTGCTCATTCAAGAACTCAAAAGCTTCTTTTGAAGTAACCGCCTCGATTCGACGAGTACCGGCCCCAATCCCAGATTCACTCTTAATTTTAAAGAGTCCCAACTCGTTGGTATTGGAAACGTGGTCACCCCCACAAAATTCAATTGAAAAGTCCCCAACAGAAACAACTCTAACGGTCTTGCCATATTTCTCACTGAACAGGGCAATGGCACCCATTTTCTTACCAGTTTCTGGATCAGTTTCAATCGTTGTAACTGGCAATTCAGCAAAGATTTGATCATTAACAATTTGCTCGACTTTTTGCAAATCTTCAGCCGTTACTTGACCAAAATGGGTAAAGTCAAACCGTAGATAGTCTGGCTCCACAAGTGAACCTGCCTGTTGTGTATGTTCGCCAAATACATTACGGAGTGCTTGATCCAGTAAATGAGTGGCCGTATGATTCTTCTCAACCTTGCTATGGAAATGACGATCAACCGTTAACTTGTAATGCCCATCAACTTCCATTGGTCGCTTAACTTCAATGGTATGCAAGTTTTGGCCATTTGGCGCGTGTTGAACATCTATCACGACAGCGACTAAATTGCCCTTTTCATCTAAAATGTCGCCTTTATCAGCAACTTGACCGCCCATTTCAGCATAAAACGGTGTCTTATCAAAAATTACTTGAGCTTGTCCTGTCGCAGTCTTTTTAACCAAACGTTGGTCAACGATAACTGTTTCAAGAGTCGCATCATTAACGGATAAGTCTTCATAACCAACATACTGGCTAGGAACTTTAACATCTACTAAAAGGTCATTCTGAAGTCCCATCGCTTTTTTAGAACCACGAGCTTTACGCGCACGATTTCGCTGCTTTTCCATTTCAACTTTGAAGCCATCTTCATCAACCTTGATGCCTTCATCTTCAGTATATTCACGCGTCAATTCCACAGGAAACCCATAAGTATCATAGAGTTTAAAAGCATCGGCCCCATTAATAATATACGTTTTATCCTTCTTAGTTTCACTAATTAAGTCATTTAATAAGTGTAATCCGTCTGCTAATGTTTCGTTAAACCGATCTTCTTCTGATTTTACGATTTTGGCGATGTAGTCACTTTGTTGCAACACTTCTGGGTAGTAGGATTCCATCACTTTACCCACAACAGGGACTAGCTTATATAAGAATGGACCCTTGATACCAAGCTTTTGACCATTAACAACGGCACGACGAATGAGTCGACGAATAATGTATCCTCGTCCCTCATTTGAAGGTAAGGCACCGTCACCAATCGCAAATGTAATTGCTCGCGAGTGGTCCGCAATGACTTTATAAGACACGTCAATCTTGCTGTCTTTGCCATATTCCGTTGTTGAGCTTAAGCCTTGAGTCTCCTCAATCATCGGCATAAATAAATCCGTTTCAAAATTGGTCTTTGCATTTTGAAATACTGAAACGACTCGTTCAAGACCCATTCCAGTATCAATATTCTTTCGAGGTAAGGGTTTATACGTTCCATCTGGCTCATGGTTAAACTGTGAGAAAACAATGTTCCAAACTTCCAAATAACGTTGATTCTCGCCACCTGGGTAATTTTCAGGATCATCAGGCGCTAAATCATTAAAAGATTCACCACGATCATAAAAAATTTCTGAATCTGGGCCTGAGGGGCCCTCACCAATGTCCCAAAAGTTGTCCTCAGCTTCAATGATGTGATCATCTGAAACGCCAACTTGTTTCCAGAATTTTTTGGCGTCTGTATCATCTGGATAAACGGTCATATAGAGTTTTTCTGGATCCCAACCAAACCATTTGTCAGACGTTAATAGCTCCCAGCCCCATTCAATGGCCTGTTCCTTAAAGTAATCACCAACGGAAAAATTTCCAAGCATTTCAAATAACGTATGGTGACGTGCTGTCTTACCCACGTTTTCAATGTCGTTCGTCCGAATACTTTTTTGTGAACTTGTTAATCTTGGATTTTCAGGAACGACACTCCCATCAAAATATTTTTTCATCGTGGCAACCCCTGAGTTAATCCAAAGCAATGATGGATCATCAACTGGGATTAGTGACGCACTGGGTTCAATTGAATGACCCTTTGATTTAAAGAAATCCAAATACATTTGACGAATTTCACTACTATTTAATTTTTTCATAACGACATTCCTTTCAATAATAAAAGCACCGTTGCTAGTAAAGACGCCTAGGCGCGGTACCACTTTACTTGCAACGATGCTAATCGTTAACCTCTTATTGCTCGTTTACGCCGAGCAGCGATTCAATTGTTCGTTGCGGGAGCTTGGCCTAATCAACAGTGCTTTTTTCACCACCCAAAGCATCTCTTGTTCTGAACTAATTAGGTTAATTATCCGTAACTTATCCTATAAAATAATAGTATTTTTTTATAAACTTGTCAATTTATTACTGATAACGATTCGAATCCTGTTTTTTCCGCTTTCTTTCAGTCCGTCCTTTTTGACGTTGTTCAAGACGGCGTTTAAATAGAAGATCCTTATTAATCTCTTTTTTAATCTTCTTCTTATATCCTGGTTTAACTTTTTTCTTTGTCTTATTGATTTTAGCTTTTAATGCACCATCAAGTTCCTCATGGCCGTGGCTCCGCTGTTTACGTCGGTTTCGATCATAAGAATCAACCACTTCACCATTTTGGATTGCCTTTGGCTGGAACTTAATTCCCATCGATTCAATCTCAGTGATTTTTGATTCTTCATCAGGCGTATAGAGTGTAATGGCAATTCCTGCCATCCCTTTTCGGCCCGTTCGTCCAACTCGATGAATGAAGAAGTCTAAATCCTCTGGAATTCCATCGTTAATAACGTGGGAAACACCATCGATATCAATTCCACGAGAAGCAAGATCGGTTGCCACTACAAATTGATAATCCAGGTTCTGAACTTCACGCATCACGCGCTTACGTTCTCTAGGCGGTAAATCGCCTTCAATCATGGCAACTTTGAGGCCATTTTGCTTTAGAAACTTAGTGATTTCCTTAACTCGACTCTTCGTATTTGCGAAGATTAAGGCTAAGTATGGCTCACCCATTGTCAGCAAGTTGTAAATAATATCGTTCTTATTTTGTCCCTTTGTGGAAATCAACCAATTATCAATTGTAGGACTGATAACAGAGGTAACCGGAATTTCCTCCATCACAGGATTAGACATATACTTTTTCAAAAAAGGTTGCAGCTTTTGCGGAATTGTCGCCGAAAAGACCATCATTTGTAGCTTGTTAGGTAACCGACTCGCAATCTGGTCTACAACGCTTAGGAATCCCATATCAAGCGTCATATCAGCCTCATCAACCACGAATGACCGAGAAGTATGAATGTCTAAGTCTCCACCCTTAACTAAATCAAGCAGTCGTCCAGGTGTTCCGATAACGATTTGTGGTTGTTCATGATGGAGCTTCGATTGTTGGCGCGCCTTATCAGTACCACCAACGTAATTTACAACTCTAATGGGTTTCTCGCTGTGGCTTGCCAACTGTTTTGCTGCTTCATAAATTTGATAGGCTAATTCTCGACTGGGCGTTGTAATCAGTGACTGAACCTCATCAAGCTCTGGATCTATCTTGTCAAAAATTGGTAACAAAAAGGTATGGGTTTTTCCGCTACCCGTCTGTGATTTACCAACAACACTTTTTCCAGATTTAATCACGGGAATAAGTCGTTTTTGAACCGCAGTTGGTTCCGTAAATCCTAATTCTTCAATTGCTTCCACTAAAAATGGTTGCAGGTTAAATTCGTTAAAACTCATTCATTGTCTCCTTTATCTTTGGCGACCAGTTCATCTAATTCTTTAATAACTTGTTCAATTTCTGCATCATCCTTTGCAACCGCGCCACTGGCAAGTGGATGGCCTCCACCACCGTGGTTCATCGCAAGTTTATTAATTTCCGGTCCTTTAGAACGTAACCGTACTCTAAACGTATGATCCTTTGATTCAACAAAAATTGCCCAAGCACTTACTGCAGTAATTTTACCTGGTAACGGAACAACTGCGGAAGAGCTTTCCTTAAGCATCCCGTACTGTGCTAAAACTTCGTCGGTTAGCTTTACGTAAGCTGCACCGCTATCCAAAATCGTTAAATTGTCATAAACGTAAGCCGATAACTTTGAAAGTGGAATCGTGATTTCGTCTTCCTTTTGATTAACATCACTTGCCGAAAAATCAAGTCTCATTAATTCAGCGGCAACTTCCATCGTATGTGCAGATGTCGCTGGATACATAAAACGTCCGGTATCCCCAACGATTCCTGCGTATAACAGACGACCTGCCTCTGCTGGAATGGTTAATTTTGGCGTAACCGTTTCAGCTAAATCAGTAATCAATTCAGAAGTACTGGATGCCTCAGGTTTCACCCACATAATATCACCAAATTTATCTTCATTTGGATGATGGTCAATCTTAATCATCATTTTTCCTTTATCATAACGGTCATCATCAACTCGTGGTTGATTTGCCGTGTCAGTCACAATGACTAACGCGTTTTTGTAGTCGTCATCCGCAATTTCATCGGATTTTCCCATCCAATCAAACCCTGGGTAAGACTTTCCCGCTGATAAAATCCGCTTGTTTGGAAAATTGGCTTTTAGGATCGTTGCTAATCCCAATTGTGACCCAATTGCATCGGGATCTGGTCGTTGATGACGATGAATAATAATCGTGTCATATTTTTTAATTGCTTCAAGTATAGATTGTTCAGTTGTCATTTAGAGTTTTCCTTTCAATTCCCGTGTTTCTTTAACACCGCATTTAATTATAGCGTTTTTGTGTCCGACATCATAGCTCTTTCCCTTGAATACCAAATAAAGGTAGCGAAATATTATCAAAGTCTAATGGCGCCAATCCAGTAATTGTAATTCCCAATAGACGAACACCTTGCGCAATATCTGGCATTTCATCCAGCAATTGATTGGCATACGTTTCATACAACTTTGGGTCATTTTGAATAAAATCAGTGGTTGTTAACCGCTTTGTCAGCGTAGTAAAGTCCTGATAACGAATCTTTAAAACGAGTGTGCGCCCGTGCTTTTGCTGTTCTTTAACCGTTTTAGCCACCATCTCACTCAATAGCTTAATTTGATCACCAACGGTTGTCTCATCCGATAGAACTGGGCCATATGTCCGCTCTTTACCAATTGATTTTCGTTCTCGCTGATATTCAACTGGACGATCATCTATGCCCCGAACGCGGCGATACAAGATATAGCCAAATTTACCAAAATCCGCCATTAACTTGCTTTCAGACTGTCCAAATAAATCAGTCCCATTAAATATTTTTAAGTCGTGCATTTTCGGAATGGTTTTTTTCCCCACCCCTCGATATTTTTCAATAGGAAGTGCCATCAAGAAATCATGAGCATCATCTTGAGAAATAACGGTCATTCCAATTGGTTTACGAAAATCCGAGGCTTCCTTTGCCAAAAACTTATTGTAGGAAATACCGATTGAACTGGTTAACCGGGTTTGTTCCCAAATAGTTTGTTGTAAGAATTTGCCAACTGCTACCGGATTATCAAGTTCCAATTTATTTTCTGTGACATCTAAATAAGCCTCATCCAGCGCAACAGATTCTATTTTATCCGTCACCTCGTGAAAAATATCATGAATCTTTTCAGACACGGCACGGTATTTTGTAAAATCTGGCTCTTTAAAAATTGCGTCTTTACATAGTTCCAGCGCCTCTTGGGCACTCATCGCGGAGTGTATTCCAGCAGCCCTTGCTAGGTAATTAGCAGTTGCAACGACCCCTCGTCCACCACTTTTACGCGGATCCTTGGCAATCACTAAAGGTTGGTGGCGAAAATCAGGATAATCCCGCATTTCGATTGACGCATAAAAAGCATCCATATCTACATGAATAATTTTACGCACTATTTCAACCACTGCCACACCCCCACTTCATCAGCTTATTAAACCAAAAAAACCAGCCAAAATCAATTGGCTGGTTCACTGATTATTTGGACTCTTCTGTATCTTCAGAAGTTTCTTTTTCAGTCGATTCAGAAACCGAATTGACTTCTTCTTGGACCTTTTCAGTTGAGTCCTCTGTTGATTCATTTTCTGATTTTTCAGTATCATCGGTTGCTACTGTTGTACTTGCTGTTTTTTGGGTTACCTGAGCAATTGCTCGTAAATCAAAAACAAGGAAAATCCCATCTGCATCAAGTGTCACAGTTTTGTCTTCATTGTTGATTTCATCAACCACACCGTGCAAACGACCGATTGTGATAACGTGATCGCCCTTTTGCAGCTTGCTTAAAGTATCTTGATGCTTTTGTTGCTGCTTTCGTTGTGGTCTGATCATCAAGAAGTATAAAACAACAAACATGATGACGATTAAAATAATACCTGAATAGTTAGCCAAAATAGTTCACCCCTTAATATGTCTAGTTACCACTTTACCAAACTTCTTTAATATCGTCTATCTATATCATCAGAAATTCTTTGCATTTGGCTTATTAAATCCGTAATTTTCAAAGACTTCTGCCCGTAAATCAAGTAATTGATCATTCATGATGGCTTCTCGTACGCGTTTCATAAGATTCAGAAGATAATATAAGTTATGGTAACTAGTTAGTCTCATTCCGAAAGACTCGTCCGCTTTGAATAAATGGCGGATATAGGCCCGAGTGTAATTACGACAAGTGTAGCAATCACAATTATCATCGATTGGTGAAAAATCACGTGCATAAACAGCATTTTTTACAACTAATCGACCGTGACTGGTCATACAAGTTCCATTTCGAGCAATTCGTGTTGGCAGAACACAATCAAACATATCTATTCCCCGAATAACACCATCAATCAAGGAATCTGCTGTTCCAACACCCATCAAATATCGGGGTTTATTTTCGGGGAGCAACGGGGTTGTGAAATCTAAAACGCGATTCATTTCTTTCTTGGGCTCACCTACTGATAAACCACCAATAGAGTATCCGGGAAAATCTAAACTAGTTAGATCTTTGGCGGATTGTTTTCTTAAATCTTCATACCCCGCTCCCTGAACAATACCAAATAGTCCTTGATAATCCGCATGCTGATGCGCACGTAATCCACGCTCAGCCCATCTTGAGGTTCGTTCGACAGAGGATTTGATATAGTCATAGCTTTCATAATAAGGAGGACACTCGTCCAAGCTCATCATGATATCTGGTCCTAGATCGTTTTCAATTTGGATTGCTTTTTCGGGAGATAGAAATAACTTGTCCCCGTTAGATGGATTTCGAAAGTGGACACCCTCTTCAGTCAGCTTTCGGTTCTTAGCTAACGAAAACACCTGATAGCCACCGGAATCAGTTAAAATCCCCTTGTCCCAGTTCATGAACTTGTGAAGACCGCCTGCCTCTTTAACCAGGTCTTCTCCAGGCTGTAGCCATAAATGATAGGTATTTGAGAGGATGACGCCTGCGCCCATCTCATCTAATTCTTCTGGTGCAAGTGACTTCACAGTTGCTTGTGTGCCGACTGGCATAAACATTGGCGTTGGAAAAGTACCATGGGGTGTAATTAACTCCCCAAGCCTAGCGCCGGTATGCTTGTCTTTTTTTATTAGGCGATATTTAATCGCTGGATCCATTATGGAACCCCCTTTAAATTTATCTCGCTTTACTTTAACATTTTCATTTCCAATTAAAAAGCATAAAAAAAGATTGGCCAAAAAAAGTCGGTCAATCTCATTAGGTTTATTTAGTTATTTAATAAACATTGCATCCCCGAAACTGAAGAATCGATAATGCTCTTTAATGGCATGTTCATACGCATTTAAAATGTTTTCTCTCCCCGTAAATGCCGCAACCAGCATGACGAGTGTTGATTTCGGCAAATGGAAGTTTGTGATAAAAGCATCCACAATCTGCCATTGATAGCCGGGTTTGATAAAAATTTCCGTCCAACCAGAATCTGCCTTAATTTCGCCCTTAAACTTCGTTCCAATCGTTTCAAGCGTCCGAATTGAGGTTGTTCCCGTTGCAACGATTCTACCACCATTTGCTTTAACCTCTCTCAGAGTTCGAGCAGATTCTTCGCTTAGTTGGTAGAATTCACTATGCATTTTATGATCTTCAATATTATCCTCATCAACTGGTCTAAAAGTTCCCAGCCCAACATGAAGCGTTAAATAGACGAGTTTAATTCCCTTGTCTTGTACCTTTTGAAGTAATTCCTTAGTCCAATGCAAACCCGCTGTTGGCGCAGCAGCCGACCCAACTTGCTTAGCATAAACCGTTTGGTAACGTTCAGGATCATCCAACTTTTCTTTGATATAAGGTGGCAATGGCATTTCTCCCAAAGACTCAAGAATTTCCATAAAGATACCAGCGTAATGAAATTCGATCATTTTACCGCCATGTTCCAAATCTTTGGTGACCGTAGCAGTTAGCTTTCCATCCCCAAACACGATTGTCGTCCCGACAGTTGCACGTTTGGCAGGCTTAGCAAGCGTCTCCCATTCGTCCCCTTGAGTATTGTGCAAAAGGAGCAGCTCAACGTGGCCACCAGTTTCAGGCTTTTCTCCATAAATTCTGGCTGGCATAACCCGAGAATCATTCATCACGACAGCGTCTCCTGAGTTTAATTGATCAATAATGTCGTAAAAGTGCTTATCTTCCATTTCACCAGTTTTATGATCTAAAACTAATAATCGGGAAGCATCTCTCTTTTCAATTGGCGTTTGAGCAATTAATTCATGTGGCAAATCATAATCAAAATCTTCAGTTGTTAATGTCATTTTTTCACCTTTAATCGTTTAAATTTTGTGGATACGGAACGCCAAGATGTTCATAACCGGCCGCCGTCACAACGCGTCCTCTTGAGGTTCGTTTAATGAATCCAATTTGGAGCAAGTAAGGTTCATACATTTCAGCTATGGTATCAGCTTCTTCGCCAATATTTGCAGCTAACGTATTTAACCCAACTGGCCCACCGTTATAAAAGTTAATCATAGTTTTCAGTAATTTAGCGTCAGTACCATCAAGTCCCATATTATCTACGCCAAGTAGTTTTAATGCATGATCGACAATTTCCTGATCGATACTGTCATGTGCCTCAGATACCTGGGCAAAATCCCGAATTCGTTTGAACAGTCGATTCGCAATCCTAGGCGTTCCTCGTGAACGACTCGCAATTGCGTGTGCGCCCTCTTCTTCTATAGGCGTATTAAAGATATTAGCTGTTCGTTGCACGATTTGTTCAAGTTCCGCGGGCTCATAATAGCTCATGTGCTCAACAATCCCAAATCGATCTCTCAGTGGTGCCGACAACTGTCCCGCTCGCGTGGTCGCCCCAATAAGGGTGAAGGGTGGCAATGGAAAATGAATCGGATGGGCAGTTGGGCCTTGCCCAACCACGATATCGACGTAAAAATCTTCCATTGCAGAATAAAGCATTTCTTCAACAATTTTAGGAAGTCGATGAATCTCATCAATAAATAAAATATCACCCGGCTTTAGCTCATTTAGTAACGCTACTAAGTCACCCGGCTTTTCAATTGCGGGACCACTAGTTGTTTTTATGCTAACCGCCATTTCATTGCCGATAACCATGGCCAAAGTCGTTTTCCCTAAACCAGGAGGTCCGTATAAGAGCACGTGATCCAACGATTCCTCACGCTGTTTAGCGGCCTTAATATAAACTGACAGCTCATGCTTAATTTCCTTTTGACCAATATATTCCGAAAGTAATTGCGGTCTTAATGAACCCTCGAGAGAGGTTTCATCGTCTTCAACTTCATTTGAAACTAATCGGTTATCTTCATCCAATGGCTTCTCTCCCCTCTCTAATTCATATTATTTCATCAACCGCTTTAAGCCTTCACTCAAGTACTGATCAGTTGTGCTGACATCAAGTTCATCTAGTGCTGGCTTAATTTTTGATACCTCTCTGCTACTATATCCAAGTGCTTCTAGTGCTGCTAAAGCATCATCAAGCTGCTGATTAGCTGTGAGATGGATCTCAATTTGGTCACCCGCATCATCAACAAACTCGCCCAGTTTCCCTTTTAAATCCAGGATGATTTGCTGGGCCGTTTTTTTACCAATTCCGGGAAACTTCACTAGAAACGAAACGTTTTCTTGGTTTATTGCATTCACGATTCCGTGATGATCTTCATTCGCCAAAATTGCGAGTGCACTCTTTGAACCAATTCCCGAAACGTTTAATAGTTTTTCAAAGAGCTGCTTTTCTTCATAGGTAGCAAATCCATACAAACTTTGCGCACTATCCGATATCGTTTGATGAACATATACTTTATATTTCTCACCAATTTGAAAATGATAGGGATTTCCAGTGTAAATAAAATAGCCAACGCCATTTACATCAACAACGATGTGATCTGGTTGGACACTACTAACCGTGCCTTCTAAGTATTCATACATGCTAATTTCCGTCCATTCTAAACATACGTTTGCTTAAAATTGTATCACAACTTAAAGTCGGGACGTACCTTTTTATGCAAAATCACTCAACCCTGTTTGGTGAGAGTCTTGAATCCGTTTGAACATTTTTTCCATGTCCTGGTTGTTGAAATGGACTAAAACCGGGCGGCCATGAGGGCAATTAAATGGATTTTCTGCCTCTGCTAGCTTCGCAATTAAGGCTTTGGCCTGCTGGTCGTCAAGATGGTGATTCGCTTTAATCGCCCGTTTACAGCTCATCATGATGGCCGTCTTTTCCCTAAAAGAAGCAACTGAAATATGACCGTCTTGAATTACCCAATCAATCATTTCTTTGATTGTATCCTCTTCTTGCCCTGCCTTAAACCAGGTTGGATGATGACGCACAATAAAACTATTTTGACCAAATGGTTCTAATTCAATTCCCACACTTTTTAAAGTTTCGTAATTAGCTTGAATATTAAGCACATCAGTCGTTGGATAGTCCAAAACGATGGGGACAAGCAAATTTTGCTGATCCGTTGAAACTTCGCCGATTTGCTTTCTGTAGTATTCATAGTTGATTCGTTCCTGTGCAGCATGCTGATCCAAAACATAAAGACCTGAATCATCCTCTGCTAACAAATAGGTACCGTGCATTTGGCCAATATAAATAAGGTTTGGAAAACGTTCTTCTTTTTTTCTTGGTTGTCTGAGCATTGAGTCATCGATTGTTTCTGCTTTTTGTTCAATGTCAATGCCATGTTCCCGTTTTTCCACGGTGGCATACTTTTCTTCAAAAGTTTGCATTTCTGGACTATTTAGATCCGATTTATTCTTAATAATTAGAGGGGAAACTGGTGCAGCATCAGTAACTGCGCCAAATAAAGTACCATCGGAATTAACTTCCTTGCTGGTTGTCTTTTCTGACCCATTGCTTGCCGATTCAGATTGGTTTGAATTTAAGGCATATTGCTGTGATGCCTCATTCAAATTAATCGTTAATTGATCCGTATTAATTTTGGTATTAATTTTGCGGTTTAAGTTTTCAGTTGCATCTGGAATTAGGTTTTCTGAAGCCAATCGATTATAAATTGTCTTTGTAATGAGTTCCATTAACTCGGGTTCCTTGTTTATTCGAACTTCCTGTTTAGTCGGATGAACATTCACATCGACCAGCAAAGCATCCATTTGAATATTAATCACTGCAACTGGAAAGCGTCCCACCATGAGCTTTGATCCATAGCCATTAACAATTGCTTTCGTTAGTTGGAAGTTACGGACATATCGACCATTTAGCAAAATCGAAATGTACTGACGACTAGCTCTCGTCAATTCCGGAAGTGACACATAGCCCGTCACAGAAAAATCATCATCCTGACCTTCCACCTTAACCATCTCTCGGGCATTCGAAATACCGTATACACCAGAAATAACCTGAAGAAGGTCTCCGCGACCTGCACTTCTCATCAATTCGCGACCGTTGTGCGTCAGCGAAAAAGATATTTGAGGATAGCTTAAAGCCAACCGATTTACAATATCGGTGATTCTAGCCAACTCAGTATTAGGCGCTTTCAGATACTTTAGTCGGGCGGGCACATTATAAAATAGATCCTTAACCGTTACAGAAGTTCCTTTTCTCGAAATTGCTGGTTTTTCAGTCACTAATTTTCCACCGGAAATGTGAATTTCTTCGCCCTCTCCGCCAGTTGAAGTGCTTAATGTCACATCAGCAATTGATGCAATACTAGGTAAGGCCTCGCCACGAAAGCCAAGTGAATGAATTCTGAACAAATCTTGACGGTCAATAATTTTACTAGTCGCATGCCGTTCAAACGCCATTGGGACGTCTTCTCGGTCAATTCCATCACCATCATCAATAACGGAAATGAGTTTTAATCCTGCTTCCTCAATTCGAATATCAATTTCAGTACTATTTGCATCTATTGAATTTTCGACTAGTTCTTTAACAACTGAAGCTGGTCGTTCGATTACTTCTCCTGCTGCAATTTGATCAGCCAATATTGCTGATAATTCATGAATTTTGGCCAACACAATTCCTCCCTAATTCTTACTTACCTAATTTCTGTTGCCACTTGTTTACCAAATTCATGACGTCCATTGGCGTTAGTGACATTAGATTCAATGTTTTTAAATCCGTGAGAACTTTCTCTGATTTTGGATCAACTGATTTTTCTGAAAAAAGCGATAGCTGTTCGTCTTCATTTACAGTTGTCGGTTTTTCTGCCTCTTGAGCCTCTTCATTAATCTTTAACTGTTTTCTTGGCTCCGTGACTGCCGAAATGGTTTTTCCTTGGTTTTCTTCTTCAAGTCGACTTAATATATCTGATGCCCTGTTTAATAGTTCCTCTGGCATACCAGCCAACTTTGCAACATGGATACCGTAGGACTTATCGGCTGGACCATTTTCAACTTGGTGCAGAAAGACCAGTTCGCCATTCTTTTCAACAGCCCCAACGTGGACGTTCCTTAACTCTGATAAATTATCTTCTAACGCTGTAAGTTCATGGTAATGGGTAGAAAACAAAGTCTTTGCGTGCACGTGATCATGAACATATTCAATGATTGATTGTGCCAATGCCATCCCATCATAAGTTGCTGTCCCTCGACCAATTTCATCAAATAAAATAAGTGAGTTCTGCGTTGCGTGCAAAACAGCCTGATTTGCTTCCTGCATCTCTACCATAAAGGTACTTTGACCAGAAATTAAATCATCTGCTGCGCCAATTCGCGTAAAAATTTGATCAAAAATGGGCAGCTTAGCTGATTCTGCTGGTACGAAGCAGCCCATCTGTGCCATTATCACGGTCAATGCCAATTGACGCATATAAGTACTTTTCCCGGACATGTTGGGTCCTGTTATTAACAAAATACTGGTTTGGGGATCCATTCGAATATCATTTGGAACGTAACTTTGGCGACCCATCACTTTTTCAACAACAGGATGTCTTCCTTGCACAATTTGTAAATCATGAGCGTTTTGAGTCATTTGTGGTTGTACCAAACGATAGTTTTCACTCACCACAGCAAAGCTTTGTAAAACATCTAGCGTTGAAATAACTTGTGCTAATTTTTGCAACCTTTGGATTGCTAGTTTAACCTTCTCACGCAAATCAGTAAACAAAGTATACTCAAGTGCTGCAGATTTCTCTTGAGCTTCTAAAATTAACTGCTCGCGCTCCTTAAGTTCCGGAGTTGAGAAACGTTCAGCATTGGTTAGCGTTTGTTTTCGTTCGTATCGTCCTTCTGGCAATTTACTTAAATTTACTTTTGTTACTTCAATGTAATAGCCAAAGACCCGGTTATAAGCAACTTTAAGATTATTGATTCCAGTAATCTTTCGCTCGGAAGCCTGCAACTCAGCAATCCATTGTTTCCCATTTTGCATGGCATCCCGATATTGGTCTAATTGGTCGTTATAGTTATCTTTAATCAAGTTCCCATCAGTAACCGACATTGGTGGCTCGTCCACAATTGCGGATTCAATTGCCACTGCAACATCTTCAACAGGATCCAGTGACTTTAATATTTCATCGAATTCTGGCGTCTCCAAAGTATCTAAAACATGCTTAATTTTAGGCACTTGTTGAAGGGAAGTCTTTAATTGGATTAAATCCCGACCATTCACGTTACCAAAAGCAACTCGACCGGCTAATCGCTCAAGATCGTACACAGAAACAAGTTCATCTTGTAAATTACTCCGTTCAAAATAGTACTCCAACAAAACTTTTACTTTATTCTGTCGATCTTCTATAGCAGCTTTGGAAAGTAAGGGCCTATCTAACCACCGTTTTAACAATCGTGCTCCCATTGCAGTCTTGGTTTCATCTAGTAGCCATAATAAGGTACCAGATTTTTTCTTAGTTCTAATATTTTGAGTTAACTCTAGATTATATTGAGAATAATGATCTAGTTTTAGATAACGAGATGGTTCGTAGCTCACGGCACGTTGCAGATGAGCTAAACTGCGCTTTTGAGTTACATTAATGTATGTGAGTAAGAGTGAAACTGATTTCTCTTGGATTTTATTTTCTAATCCTTGCATTAAGTAACTTGTCTCTGCCTTTACGGTTACCTCTTCTTGATGCGATACTAAAATTCCTATTTTTGTTAATTGGTCAAGAATCGTTGCCGAAACAGTTGAATTAACAACGATTTCCTTTGTTTTTAAACTCATTACTTCATTAATTAAATCATTTGAATCTGCAAGGGTTGCGGCCTTCAGTTCTCCAGTTGCAATGTCTGCGTACGAAAATCCCATTTTGTGATTACTCGTATCAGCCACTAAAGCAGTCAAGTAGTTATTTGACTTGGCACTCTCAGACCCAACTTCCGTATTTGTTCCTGGGGTAATCAGTTGAATAACCTCTCGTTTAACCATTCCTTTGGCTAACTTGGGGTCCTCCATTTGCTCACAAATAGCCACCTTATATCCCTTATCAACCAGAATATCAATATAGTTTTGAACGGCATGATGGGGAACCCCGCACATTGGAATTGGATTATCGGAATTGTGATTTCTAGTTGTTAAAGTAAGCTCTAGGAGTTGAGCTCCCTTGATTGCATCTTCATTAAACATTTCATAAAAATCGCCTAAGCGATAAAACAGAAAAGCATCGGGATATTGATCCTTAATCTTTTGATATTGCACCATCATAGGTGTTTGACTTGGTGTTTTTTCTTTCTTTGCCACTCCTAAAACTCCTTTTATCAGCTAATTTAAATATGGATGTTCTTTACTAATCAAAATCGGTTTAATCTTTTTTGCATGCCCAGTTTTGTCATCTAAATCAATTACGCAGCCTGAAAGCAACCCTGACCCACTTTCTTCAACCTCAAATCGAGTTGGCCGTTGATTCAAGAAACGCCCAATTACCGCCTCAGATTTCATTCCCAATATGCTATCTGCCGGACCCGTCATACCAACTTCGGTTAAAAACGCTGTTCCATTTGGTAAGACTTTTGCATCGCTTGTCTGGACATGTGTATGAGTTCCGACTACTGCCGAAACCTGACCATCTAGATAAGTAGCTAATGCCCGTTTTTCACTCGTTGTTTCAGCGTGAAAATCGATAAAAATAAACGGTGACGTCTTCTTTGCCTGGTCGACGAGTTCTTCTGCAACTTGAAAAGGATCATCCATTGGATTCATAAAAATTCGTCCCTGAAGATTAATAACCGTTAATGTTTGCGCGTTAATTCGAATCGTTGTGTCGCCCTGACCAGGAACATTTTTTCCTGGAAAGTTTGCCGGTCGAACTAGTCTGTCCGCGTCATTCATAAAATCAAATATCTCGCGATTATCCCAGGTATGATTTCCCATAGTAATCACGTCGGCTCCTGCCTGAAGTAATTTCTTATAGATGGCCAAACTAATTCCACGTCCAACCGATGTAGAATTCTCCCCATTTACAATAGTTGCTTGGGGTTTAAAATCACGTTTTAACTGTGGCAAATAGGACTCAATCATTTCGACACCCTTATCACCAACAACATCACCAACAAATAGTATTCGCATTCTTTTCCTCTTGTCTAAAATATAATTATTAATCATTTACATAGTCTCGACTATTTTACCATGCTTTTTAAATAAAAATAAAAAAGATCAGTTTCCTGATCTTCTCTACTTAGCATATTCAACTGATCTAACCTCTCGAATTACTGATACCTTAATGTGTCCCGGATAATCCAGTTCACTTTCAATCCGCTTTTTAATGTCCCGTGCTAAGACAATAGCGTCTAAATCGGTAATTTTATCAGGCTTCACAATGACCCGAACTTCTCTTCCGGCTTGAATGGCAAATGTCTTTTCAACACCGTCAAACTGATTCCCAATGTCTTCTAACTTTTCAAGACGATGGATAAAGCTATCAAGAGAATCACTTCTAGCACCTGGTCTTGCAGAAGAAATTTTATCTGCAACAGCAACCAACTCAGCAATAATGTACTTGGAAGCTACATCACCATGATGAGCTGCAATTGCATTAATCACTACTGGACTTTCCTTATACTTCTTAGCTAGGTCCGCCCCCACTGAAGCATGTGAGCCTTCAGTATCCTGGTCAACTGCTTTACCAATATCGTGCAATAATCCTGCGCGCTTTGCTAATGTTACATCCTCACCTAATTCTGCAGCAAATGCCCCAGCTAATTTAGCAACTTCAATTGAATGACTTAACACATTTTGACCATAAGAAATCCTAAAATTCATTTTACCGACAAGTTTTACCAAGTCAGGATGCATTGAATGGATTCCTAAATCAAATGTCGTTTCTTCACCAATATCTTGAATATGTTCATCTAACTCACGACGAGCCTTTTCAACCATCTCTTCAATACGAGCTGGATGAATTCGACCATCTTGAATTAGTTTTTCAAGTGCTATCTTAGCAACTTCTCGCCTAATTGGATCAAACCCACTTAACACAACTGCTTCTGGTGTATCATCGATAATTAAATCAATTCCAGTAAGCGTTTCAAGGGTTCGAATGTTTCGGCCTTCGCGACCAATAATTCTCCCCTTCATATCGTCATTCGGAAGCGTTACCACAGAAACTGTGGTCTCTGATACCATGTCAGCAGAACTACGCTCAATCGCCTCGACAATAAGATTCTTGGCGTCTTGCGTGACTGTCTTTTTGGTTTCAGCTTCACTTTCCTTAATCATTTGGGCTTGTTCTTTGGCAAGACTTGCTTGGGTTTCACTAATGATTAAGTCACGAGCCTCATCACGTGATAAGGCTGCAACTTCTTCAACAGCTGATTGTCGCTTTTCTATAAGTGAGTCTGCTTGTTGTTGCTTCTTTACTAAATCTTGCTGTTCATTAGTAAGCTTATTTTCTCGCTTGCTTAATGAGCTTTCACGTTTTTCAAAAGCGTTATCCTTGCGGTCGAGCGCCTCTTCACGTTGTAAAAGGCGATCTTCTTGTTTCTGAACTTCAGCACGGCGTTTCTTGAGTTCAGATTCAACTTCTGCACGGTAACGATGACTTTCGTCTTTGGCTTCTAACAGTTTTTCTTTTGTATCTGTTTCAGCCTTCTTTTTTGCGTCAGCCAAGATTCCTTCAGCAGTATTTTTAGCAGCTACCATTCGTTTTTCAAAAATCGACTTACGAATTAAATAGCCAATACCAATACCAACAACAATAGCGATGATTGCGAGGATTATAACTGAAACAGTCATAATTCCACCTCCGCATCATCAAAATAGATTAATTTCTTAATCTTATATTTTAAGATGTTATTTTTTTACACTGTTACATCCCTTATTTTAAGGTTTGTGCTAGTACGTGTCAATACAAGTCAGTCAGATGCTGTTGCAGATTTTTTTGAATTTAAAAAAAGTTCTACCTAAAATTAATTTAAGTAGAATTTTTCACTCAATTAAGGCTATTTTGCTGCTTCTGAAGAATCCTTAGTCTCTTTGGCTTCTTTTGAAGCTTTAGTCGTCTTAGTCGATTTTGTTTTTTCATCTTTTGTGTCTTTTGTGTCTTTTGTATCCTTAACAGCATCTTTATCCGCTGACTTCTTACCCTCAGTGGCTTCATCCATGCCATACGCTTTACGAACTTTTAATCGAACCTCATTCATAACATCTGTATGATCAGCGAGATATTTTTTAGCGTTTTCACGGCCTTGGCCAATTCTTTCTTCACCATATGAGTACCATGATCCGGCTTTTTCAATAATATCTTTATCAGCAGCCATATCGACTAGCTCACCAGTTTGCGAAATTCCTTCGCCATACATAATGTCCACTTCTGCACGTTTGAAAGGCGGTGCTACCTTATTCTTAACAACTTTAATTCGCGTCCGGTTACCGATAATATTGGTGCCATCCTTAATTTGCTCAGCTCGTCTAATCTCTAGTCGAATCGTTGAGTAGAATTTAAGGGCCCGTCCACCTGGAGTCGTTTCGGGATTACCGAACATAACGCCAATTTTTTCACGGATTTGGTTAATAAAAATAGCAATAGTATGCGTTTTATTGATGGTTCCAGAAAGCTTCCGAAGTGCTTGGGACATTAGCCGCGCTTGTAACCCAACGTGCGCATCTCCCATTTCACCTTCGATTTCAGCTCTAGGAACTAGAGCTGCAACAGAATCAACAACAACAAGATCAACAGCGCCACTGGTAACTAAGGCATCAGCAATTTCCAAACCTTGCTCACCGGTATCTGGCTGAGATAAGAGTAAATCTTCGATATTAACACCGAGGTTTGTCGCATAGGCAGGATCCAAAGCATTTTCAGCATCAATATAAGCAGCTGTCCCACCTTGTTTTTGAACTTCCGCAACAGCATGCAACGCAACGGTTGTTTTACCAGAACTTTCAGGTCCATAAATTTCAACAATTCGGCCCCTTGGATAACCGCCTACACCCAATGCATCATCTAATGCCAATGAACCGGATGAAACAGTTGCAATTTTAGTATCTGGTTGGTCACCCATTCGCATGATGGCGCCTTTTCCAAAGTTTTTCTCAATTCTTTTCAATGCCGCATCTAAAGCAGCTTTTCGCTCGTCAGCCATTCCAAACCTCCTCAATTTCTAACACTTGTTGTTACAATTACTATACATATACAAATTTTAAAAAGCAAGCAAAAGCCGAACAAAAGTTCTTATTTTATAATTTGACGACGGATGATATCTAATCCAGCGTAAACGCTTTGTTTCCTAACCGCTGCTCTTTCACCAGAGAAATGCATCTCCCACGCCTCGGTTGGCTGATTTACGAAGGCAAGTCCAATCCAAACGGTCCCTGCAGCCTGTCCTTCAAGCTTATCAGGACCTGCAACGCCAGTAAATGAAATCGCCAAATCGGTAGATAGTATTCGTTTCGAATTTGCTGCCATTGCCATCGCAACCTGCTGACTGACAACCCCGTATTTAGAGATTATTTCTTCAGGAATTCCTAGCAACTGGTGCTTCGTCTTATTGGCATAAGTGACAAAACCACCAGGGAAAATTGCCGAAACACCCGATACATTTCCAATCGTACTTTGAAATTCGCCAGCAGTTAGACTTTCTGCGGCCGTGATGGATTGGTTTTGCCTAATGAGATTTCCGACAACAAACGTTTCAAAAGAAATCGCATCATCAATATCAAGAAAATCTTCCCGCAATTTACTGATAAATTCATTTTTTTGCGTTAAAACGTCCTCTTCAAAATCCGATTGTGACATATTGTTTCCAAATAGAGTGACAGCCACTTCACCATTGGCTAATAATTGAATTTTATGAGAAACATTTTCAGAAGTCATTATTGCACCTTTAATACGCTCAGCCAACTGTAATTGGGTTTCAAAGGCATCAATAAATCTAAATTTCTTTGATTGAAGCACCTCAACTACCATCTTTTACCTCCTTAATCTAATATACGAAAAAATTGGTTTGAATTTTTTTATTTGTTAAAAGAATCTGCAAAAACGCCGCGATTTTGGACAAAATAGTCAATTCCCGAATAAACCGTAAAGAATAAACAAATATAAAGCAAAATTAAGCCCATAGGAATATTGAGTGCATCAAAAAGAACGTTGTTTAGTAACAACAAAATAATCCCTAACATTTGCGTTGTTGTCTTTATCTTTCCAGGCCAAGCTGCAGCCATGACTTGCCCATCGTTTTCTACAATAATCAAGCGTAGCCCAGTTACTGCGAGTTCTCGACAGACAATGATTGCTACCACCCATGCAGGTGCCTTACCCAGTGCAACAAGGAGAATAAAGGCTGTCATCACAATCATTTTATCAGCTAACGGATCGGCGAATTTACCAAAATTGGTCACAAGATGCCTATGCCGTGCAATTTGCCCATCTAGAAAATCCGTAATTGATGCAATCGCAAAAATCAATGCCGCCCAAATTTGAACAACCGGAATTTGTGTTCCAGCCCAAGTAACGATTCCCCAATTAAAAGGGATTGCTAATAACAACAGAAACACCGGTATTAAGAAAATTCTCACTACAGTCAATCGATTTGGTAAATTCATCGTTTTTCCCCCTTAAAAAATAGACGGTTTCTTCTTAAGTAAGAAACCGTCAATCATTCATACAATTTTACTTAAAAATAATTGTTAAAGAGCTCAATTGTGCTGTTGTTGTCGTTGAGCTTGTGGAACTTGATCCATACTGAGTAGTCGCTGAACTACTTGTACTTGTGGTCGCTGATGTCGAAGATGAGGTCTGACTACTTATCAATTTTGCAAGTGGCACCTTATGCCCACCAATTGAAATTGTCGTACTTGATGGTCCACCAAGTCTAAAGGTTAGTTGAGTCGTTGCTGTAGGAACTTTTACTGTATGAGAACTAGACTGAAGCGTTCCTTGCCACAACTGAGCAGTTGTTGAAGATACAGAAGTCCATGCATTTGCAGACGTTTTAATTGTCACAGCTTTGGACTTTGGTGCATTCTTCATTGTTAATGTTGCAGCTGAACCAGAATTTGAGGTAGTTTCAAAGCTAACTTTTGACTTCTTAGATGAACTAGAAGCTTTCTTTTGACTCTCTTTTTTGCTGCTTGAAGTACTTGAAGAACTCCCTGAAACAGAAACGGAGCTACTATCAATGTTATCTTGAGAACTTTTCTGGGAATGTAGTGAGCTTGCATACCAAATACCACCGAGAACCAAAATTACGACCACAATTGCAACGACCATCGGAATCTTTCTTCTAAGTTTTTCGTATCGGTCATCAACTTTTCGCTGAGTTGACCGAGTCGTTGGATTGTTTTCATTAACCTTATCAGTATATTCTTGAGTCTTGGTATTAGGTAACTTGTTACTAAATTCATTTAGCAATTCAGCCCCGTCTAAATCGACGGTATCCGCGTATTGCTTAATAAAAGCCCGCACGTAAAAATCGCCGGGTAAATCATCGAATCGCTCTTCTTCAATTGCAATTAAGTATCGCTTTTGAATTTTGGTTGTTTGCTGCAAATCATCTATCGTAAAACCTTTAGCAATTCTTGCATCACGCAACGTTTTTCCTATAGATACGTTATCCTTTTCACTCATAATTAAAATTTTTCTCCAAATGTTTAATTTTAAAAACCAGTTCCAGTATAGCATAAGCCCAATTAGGTTTTTACGTAGAATGCCTAAGACGACCATATTTTAGAAAATTTTAATTCTATTCGCTAGGTAAAATTTTTCTTATACTAATCATTTCTTCGTTAACGAACGATTTGGCTGCTTTAAGAATATTTGGCATCTCAAGTTGTCGAATAGCGGCAATTTCATCAAATAACCCCGTTCCACCGAATAAGTTATCGTCATAGTCATTCGCAATCGTTGATAATGAATTCATTGAAAGTAGCGTCGCCCCAATTGCTTCTCTTTTAATAACCTCTAAACGATCAGCCAATCGCTCTAATTCTTGTTCTGCATTGAGTAAAATACTCTTAATTCTAGTCGCCATCTCATCAGGACGATTCGTTTCTCCTGCAAAAATTGCAAAATGAGAGCCCCGTTGAATTTCAAAACTATAGCCAAAACTATCGTCAATGATGCCTTCGTCATATAAGCTCAAGTAGTTATCAGAACTCTCTCCAAAAAGTAAATCTAACATCGTATTCACTGCTTCTTCATAAACTAAGCCATCAAAGCCAGTCGGAACCTGATCAATTCCTTTTATCCCAATTGTAACTCGAGGCCTTTGCAGCTTCATTTTTAAGGTTTGATTATGGACGATTTCCTTGTCATAGTAATCCTCTTTAATTCTGGTCGGATTCATATGAGTCAGTAAAGTCTTTTGATTTTGATTTTCTGCGACCCATGCTAAAACCGTGTCTTTATCAAACTTACCAACAACAAAAAGGCTCATGTTGCTGGGTTGATAAAATTGTTGATGAGCGAGATAAAGTGTTTCTGGCGTAATTTGCTGGATTGAATCCACGGTACCCGCAATATCTGTTGACATAGCAGTTCCATCGTACATTGAAGCAATCGCACCAAAATAAGCCTGCCAATTTGGATCATCTTCATACATGAGAATTTCCTGGCCAATAATACCAACTTCTTTGGTGACTGTTTTATGACTAAAGTATGGTGTTTGAACGAAATCTAACAAGTTCATCAAATTTTCTTTTAGATAATTTGTAGCAGAAAATAAATAACTCGTTTTTGTAAAACTGGTGTATGCATTAGTGCTTGCACCATATTTTGCAAAAACGTCCGCAGCATCATAATCCTTTTTCTCAAACATCTTATGTTCCAAAAAATGCGCTAATCCATCCGGAAATTGAACCCTGTCAGTTTGACCATTCGGAATAATCTGATTATCGATTGATCCATAATTTGTTGATAATACGGCATAGGTTTCACTGAACTCCGGTTTTGGAAGAAGATGAATTGTTAATCCGTTATCCAATACTTGGCTAAAAATTGTTTCCTTCAGTTCCGAATAATTTTTTTCTTGCATCATCAAGCCCCTTTCAAAAAGAACACTGCTTGAAGTTTAACCTTTGAAGCAATCGTCATGACATCCTCTTTCAAAACATGTTCAATATTTGCGAACCATTCTTCATTTGTAAGTTCTCTACCAAAGAGTTCCTTCAAAATCATTGCACCCATCAAAGCCTGTTGATTGTCATCAGCAATTTGGCGATCACTTATAATTTTAGAAATGACCCGATCAAACTGATCCTTGGTAAATTTTCCTTGATTAATATCTCGAATTTGCTGTAAAACTAACTCCTCAACGTGAGGCGCGTCTTGACTATTAATCCCCGTTTCAACGACAAGTAATCCCGTATATGGACTATAAACACTTTGTGCATAATAGGCCAAGCTTTCCTTTTCTCGAACATTTGAGAAAAGCATCGAAATTGGTGAGGCACCTAAAAGCTCGTTAAAAACTAACGCTGCAAAATAATCTTTTTCCGACCAATAAACGGGAAAAGAAAAAGCAAAGTTTAATTTCGATTGAGAAACAGGTTGATCAAGTTCATTCCGCTTAACCAGACTAAAATCTTGGTGATGATTAAAAGGAGAACTTAATTTCTCACTATTTCTCTCGTCAAAAGGTAATTTAAGTACTAATTTCTTAATAACGTCCACATCCACATCTCCCAAAACAGAGATGTTAACAAGGTTGTGATTTAAGGAGTTCTTGTAATATGCAAATAATTTTGAATTTGATACTTCTTGCATCAGGTCTACACTACCCAAAACACCATTTGCAAATGCTAAGTCATTTGCGTAATACAACTTTCTTAGCTCAATAGCTGCTAGCTGTTGTTTGTCGTCTAATGCAGAGTTTAGATAATCAATTACGTTTTCTTTTTGACGAATAAACGTTTCCTGATCAAACGCCTCATCGCCTAAAAGTGGATGGAAGATGACTTCATTTAAAAATTGAAAAGCAGATTTTATCAATTCCGCCTGTTTCTCATTTGAAAGTCCCAAATACTTACCATTCACCAAATTGAACGTAAATCGAATTCCTTGTTGGTTACCGTATCGAAAGACACTAGCACCAAAGCTTGCCCCATACATCCAAGATAGCTGCTCAGCTAGTGCTGTTTGCGTCGGATATTTTTCACTAGATGTTTCTAGTATCTGTGCTAGTAGTACCCGCATTGATGTTTCATTAACATTTACAGGTGCCATAAAATCAATATAAATCTTAATCGTCTTAAATTTTTCGGATTTCTTTATATTTAAATTAATGCCGTTTCTAATATTGATTCTCAAAATCATCCTCCGTTCGCGTCCTAACAATCTTAAATTAAAGATCAATTAAATACAAGTAAAGTTGCCACCATCCAACAAAAAAAGCAATGAATAGTCTCATTCATCACTCGGTTAAAACTATTTAGCTACCAATGGGGAATCAACGTCATTACCAAACCACTTTTTATTGATGGAATTTAACGTCCCATTCTTCGCCAAAACCTTAAGACCATCATCAATCTTCCGCTTAAGTGTTGTATCACTTTTTCTCAATCCTACTCCAAATTCTTCTTTAGGAAATGGGGTTGAAATAATTCGATACTTACTTGGATCTGCCTCATGCTTAACATAATAATCAGCATACGTACTATCAATTAGTAGGCCTTGAATTCGACCAGCATTCAAATCAATAAATGCATTAGTGAATGAGTCATATAGAATGGGTTGATTCCCTTTAATTCGATTCTTTAGTAACGAAGGATACGTACCAATGTCATTAGCACCAGAGGATCCAGTTTGGACTCCCAGTGACTTCCCCTTCATATCTTTCAGGGACTTAATTTTGTCTTTTCTTAATGAAACTAACGTCTGGTTGTTTCTTAGATATGTGGTTGAAAAGGCAACCTTCTTTTCTCGTTCAGGTGTTTTTGTATATCCATTCCAGATTAAGTCAATCGTCCCATTCTTCAATTCTGTAGCGTTCATTGACCAGTCAATTGTCTGAAAACTAACTTTAATATGGTAAAGTTTAAAAACAGCTCGTGCTAAATCAACATCATAGCCTACCAAATTTCCACTTTTCTGTCTAAATCCCATCGGAACAAAACTATCATCTAGTCCAACTGTTACTTTTTTAGCTTTATTAATTTTTGACCAATTATCTTGTTGATCAGCTCGTTTCCCAACTTGACTGCAACCGGTCATGATGGTTGCGCTAAGAACAATTGCTAACAAAGCAAATCCCTTAATCAATTTTGCAGTAATTTTTTTCATTAGTAACCCCTCTATTCATTGCTTGGAGAAACTTGAAATAGGTGATCCGCAATATTTTTAGCAAACTCCATATCATGGGTGACAACTATTTGTGTCATCTTTTGCTCTTTTAATTTCAATATGATTGTTTCTACCTCTTGTCTGAGATCGGGATCCAGTGCTGATGTTGGTTCATCATAACAAAGAATTTTGGGATTCATTGCAAGGGCTCGTACGATTGCGACACGTTGTTTCTGACCACCAGATAACTGATAAGGATACAACGTCTCTTTTCCTTCGAGATTCAACTGTTTCATTTGAATTTTGGCTTCTTCAATTGCATCTTTATCTGATTTATGTAACACCATTTTTGGTGCCAACGTAATATTATCGAGAACGGATAGATTAGGAAATAATTGAAAATCTTGAAAAACAACGCCAATCACTGAATCATTATCCCGATTTTCATATGGGTTGAATGATTGACCGTCTAAGATGAATTCACCCGAATTGGCCTTTTCTAACCCACTAATGCAACGAAGCAATGTCGTTTTACCAGCACCTGAAGGGCCAACAATGCAAAGTATTTCACCATCAGAAACTGTTAAATTAATATTGTCTAGAATCATTCGATCATCAAATTTTTTCGTAATATTCTTTAGCTCTAACATACGCTTTCCCTCCTATTTCCAGGTGTTATAGCGTGACTCAACTTTTCCTAAAATGTAAGTTACAATTGCTGTCATCAACAGATAGATAACGCCCACCAACAGTAATGGTACTAACGTAACATCTCGTGCTGTTGCAACATTTCCAGCTCTTAGTAAGTCACCAATACCAATGACATAAACAAGTGAAGAATCCTTAATAAGATTAATCACTTCATTTCCAATTGATGGAATAACAATTTTTACAACTTGGGGAATCACGATTCGCCGAATTGTTTGCCAGTAAGTTAACCTTAAAACCTTTGCACTTTCATACTGTCCCTTAGGAACTGACTGCAATCCGCCTCGGAAAATTTCTGCAAAATAAGCCGTGTAGTTTAGAATAAAAGCAAAAATAGCTGCATCGTATCGATTAAAAATAATTCCTATAATGGGTAAACCGTAGAAAACAAAAATTAACTGTAGTAGGAGAGGTGTTCCTCGCATTAGCCAAACATAAAACTTTAATATGGCAGTTAATGGTTTAAACTCCGACGTTAATCCTAAACCTAAAACAATTCCCAATGGAATCGAAACGACGATTGTCCAAAAGAATATTTGTAAGGTCATACCTGCTCCAGATAATAATGATGGTAATATTTTCATAATGTATTTCATAGCGTGAATCCCCCTTTTTGATATTGCAGATAGTTTTAAAAAACTCAAGAAACAAAAAAAGTCCTCTTGGATAAATAATATCCAAGAGGACGATTGAATTCGTGGTGCCACCTCATATTCGTCCACTACTTACGCAGTGAACCTCAGTAAGTTATCATAAACAACTTACGGACGGTAACGAGTCCAACCCGAGTTTTCTTATTAGTTGTTTCAGAAAATTAGCTCGTAGATGTGCTTCACACTTGATCAGGCAAGCCTTTCACCGCCGGCTAGCTCTCTGATGACTGATTCAAATGCTACTCTTCTACTTCATTGCTTTTTAATATACAGACAAATATAGAACTTTATGGGTTCATAGTCAAGCGTGATTAATCACGCTTAAACCACAATTTCATTCGAGACCAAAAGCCGGGCTTTTGCTCCTCAATTTTCATAAGTGGAACTGAGGCGCCCTCAAGGCGACGAGCAATGTTACGATAACCTTTCGAAACTGGATTGTTTTCATTCAGCACGATTGGTTCGCCATGATTAGAAGTTGCGATAACCGCATCATCATCAAAAACAATCCCAAGCAATTCAATTCCAAGATGATGAGTTAATTCATCAACGTCCATTACATCGCCTTCTTGCATCATATGTGGACGGATTCGATTAATAATCAATCTTGGTTCTTCTTCAAGTGGATGTTGTTCCAAAATACCAACAACTCTGTCAGCATCTCGAACAGCAGAAATTTCTGGTGTTGAAATGATAATAGCCGCATCTGCACCAGCGATAGCATTCAAAAAGCCTTGCTCAATGCCTGCAGGGCAATCAATCAAAACGTAATCAAAATCAGGCATTAATTCTTCAACGATGTCACGAACTTGGTCTTCATTTAAAGCAGTTTTATCGGTCGTTTGGGCTGCTGGAAGCAAGTATAAACGATCCTCAAAGCGCTTATCCTTTACAAGTGCTTGTGGTAATTTTGCACGACCATTGGCAACGTCAACAATATCGTAAATGATGCGATTTTCTAAGCCAAGAACGACATCTAAGTTTCTTAGTCCTATATCTAAGTCCATAAGACAGACGCGTTTGCCCATGAGTGCAAGTGCAGTACCAATATTTGCAGTCGATGTTGTTTTTCCAACACCACCTTTACCAGATGTAATGACAATTGCTTTTCCCATTTTTATTGACCCCCGATTCGATTGTAAAGCTTAGGATTAATTTGTTTCAATTCTTTTAACTTACCGTACGCTAGTATGTGAAGATCATTGACGTATGCAACTACTTGATCGTTGTCGTCAATTTTCTCGTCATCAATAACATCAAACTGCTCACCAACTCTAACCTGTTGAGCATTATGTATGTTACCAAGAATTAATTTTTCTTCAGAATTAGGATATCCAGCATGTAGAATACCAGCAATATTCCCCATCGAAAAAATATTCCCAGTAGTAATTAATTTACCGCCTTCGTGAATGGTCCCTAAAAAGAGAATATCGCCATTCAGTTTAACCTCTTGACCATTTCGGATAGTTCGACTAATTAAATGAACGTTTTCACGTTCTTTTAATTGATACGCATCAGTGACGGTCATCACATTTGAGCTAATTTTATGAATTGAAAATTTAGGATAAGTAGCCGCTAAATCCTCAATTTGCTTTTTTTCACCAGATTTAAGGATTCGATCCTCAGTTAGCACGTCAAAAGAAAGCCTTGCTGCTTCTAATGAGCTAGGTTCGGCCGCAAGTTTGTCAAAAAGCCGTTTAAGCTCAGCGATTATTTCTGTGAATGAAGCCGACTGATTCAAAATTAATTGATATCCATCTTGATTACCTTTAAGTAAAACTGCCTGCATGGCGAAGGTCCCCCTCGTTCCCACTCTATCTTAGACGATTGAACAATGCTTGAATAGGAAAATATAAAATAACAAACATGGCAAGGTTATAGGCTAATGTTGGTGCCAGTGAATAGATTAAGAATTCACTACTTGTCAACGATGTTAAATGAATGGTGCTGTTTGCCAAGTAGCTAAGCCCTGAAACCATCGTTATATCTATAAAATAAATCAGAAAATTAACCAAAAAAGTATTTGGTAATGCCCGACTTAATGCCCTTGTCAGTAAAATAACTAACGGAAAGATAAATATAAAAACACCAAATATCCCCGTATAGTATAAATCAAATATGACTCCAATGGCAATTGCCCACGGAACAAGTGGAATAGAAATTTGATTTTCAAAGAAATTAGCCAAAACTAACCAAAGCACAACAAGGTAACTTACCATCGTGTATGGATAGTTAAACATTTGATTTGAAAACACTTGGCTAATAGATCCATCTAGAAAAAAGAATAGCAATAAGCCAATTGGAAAGCCATAGCGAAGCTTTGATAATCGTAGCATTTTGCTTCCTCCTAGTTTGTTGATACCGCCACAGTTACGACGCTCAAATTACTAAGATCTCCAGCCGGCTTAATCACAACTTTTGAGGCTAGTCCGTAATCGTCATTTCCAGCTGAAATAACTTTACCTACATACAGGCCTTTCGGCGTTACACCACCAAGACCACTTGTAATAACTTTGTCACCCTTTTCTAGCTTTTTCTTTGAGGTGACATTACCCATTACAATTCGATTTGTTGCCTTATCATATTCATTAATAACACCATTAACCGTTTGTCCGCTCTTGTTAGTGACTTGAATGGCAAATCGGTTTGAAGAATCGTTACTATCTGAAATAAGTTCAACTTTACTATTAGTTTTATTGACCTCAGAAATTCGACCAACTAACCCGGCACCGGACAAAACAGGCATGTTTTTCTTTATGCCAGATGCTTGTCCTTTGTTAATAATAACTTGATTCTGCCAAGATGAAGGTGTTCGACTAATGACCGCAGCAGTTACCGCAGAATAGTCAGTTAATGAACTATTTAATTTAAGTTCCTTTTTTAGCTGTTTGTTTTCTTTCGATAACGTTTCGTCTCGAACTTGGGTTTGAGTTAATGTTTCAACTTGCCCCTTCAACTTTTGGTTTTCTTGGTACGTATTAAGTAACCCTGAAATTGCTTCAGATGTACCTTGCAGTCCATTTACCGGCAATGCGACAATCCGATCTGTAAATCCAACAATATCATTACCGAATTGTTGGATTAGAGGTGGAGTCGATCGTTTGTTACGAATGACGACTGATAGATTCATTAATGCAATACACACAATAATGCACACAATAATAATTACTAACCGCCGATTTGAGAAAAATCTACGCATTATAGTCCTCCATGCCACCCGTTTTTATCTAAATAAAAGAAGCGGGAAGCTTTCTTCCCGCAACCCTTTTATCGCTTCTTCATAACGTCGATGCTCTTTAAAGATTCACCAGTTCCAATTGCGACACAATCCAAAGGTTCGTTTGCAATAAAAACAGGTACTTTAGTAGCATCTGCAATAATATCTGGAAGATTCTTTAACAAAGCACCACCACCAGTTAAAACAATACCATGATCAATAACATCAGCAGCAATTTCTGGAGAAGTTTCTTCGAGCGTTTCTTTAATTGCAGAAATAATTTCTTCAACTGATTCGTGAATAGCAGTCGCAATATCAACAGCCGAAACTTCGATGGTCTTCGGAAGGCCTGAAATTAAATCACGTCCTCTAATTGAAGCACCTTCAATTTCTTCAGCTGCTTCTTTTGAAGCAGAACCAATATCCCACTTTAATTGTTCAGCAGTTCTTTCACCAATCAATAAATTGAAGTGTTGACGAATATACGCAATGATTGCATCATCAAATTTATCGCCAGCCATTCTAATTGAGCGACTTGAAACAATGCCACCCAATGAAATCGTGGCAACGTCGGTCGTGCCACCACCAATATCAACTACCATACTACCGGTAGGATCCATAACAGGTAAACCTGAACCAATTGCAGCTGCAAATGGTTCTTCGATAACGTAAGCATCCCTTGCACCGGCAACTCGAGTTGCATCAATAACTGCACGTTTTTCAACTTCAGTAACGCCACTAGGTACACAAACCATTACGTATGGCTTACCATTTGAACGTCCAAGCGTCTTTTGAATAAAATACTTCATCATTGCGACCGTTGTGTCATAGTCAGCGATAACGCCATCTTTCATAGGGCGAATTGCCACAATACTTGCTGGAGTACGCCCAATCATGTCGCGCGCATCTCCACCAACGGAAACAATATCTCCCGTTTTAGTGTTTTTAGCAACCACTGATGGTTCTCGTAGAACAATGCCCTTGCCTTCTACGTAGACAATTGTATTAGCAGTACCGAGATCGATACCGATATTTTTCGTTCCAAATCCGAACACTGTGTTCCATCCCTTCATAAACAGCAATCATTTTATTTAACCAATTTCAATATTGATATTATACCATATCTAGTCTTTATTAAACACGCCGCTATTGAAAGAATAGCTGAATCACTTGTGATCTGCAAGGAATTATCTGAATTTAAAATATTCTTATTAAAACTGTTATGATTCTGTCAAAATTCCCTCTTCACGTAGACTCAAATAACCAGTCGCACTCACAATCAGGCTGTCTAGCAAATCAATCCCCATCATTTTGCCACTATCACATAATCTTTTTGAAAATATCAGATCATTTTTAGAAGGTGTCAATTGCCCACTTGGATGATTATGGACCATCAAGATTTTATTTGCGCTGAACCTAACTGCCAACTGAAAAATTTCTCGAGGATGTGCAACACAACTATTTAAATCACCCTTGAAAATTACTTCATCAGATATGACCTCATTTTTTGTATTTAAACACATAATCCGCAATTGTTCTTGCGTGAGCTGGCCCATTTCATCTGATAACCAATTACCAACTTGCTGACTACTGGAAATAACGCCGCTATAACTAATAGGCTCAGCTTGAATAGCACGACCAAAATTAATTAACTTCACAAGTCGAATTCGATAATCAATTCCATCGCAATAATCAACATACTGGTCCTCAGTCGCTGCTTTTAACTTATACATGTCCGTAAAATGAAAGAAAAATATTGCGACTTCCTCTTTCAATAAGTTTCCAGGTGCTCCTAACCAATGTAGCGCCCTTTTTATTTCCATTGCTTCTTGAGTTCGTTCCATTATACAAAAAACCCCTTTCCATAATGTAAATACGAAAAAGGGTTTCATTTAACCGATTAAATTTTGACGAACTTCAGAAATGAAATACAAAGACCCAGTAATCAGAATCACATCGTCTGCCGAAATTGAATGCATTGCAATTGTTAATGCCAACTGCCAATTATCAGCAATCTGAACCCGATCATGCTTAGATAATTGATTAAAAATCGTCTTTGGATCGGCTGGTTTCCGCTTGCCTGGTCCGTTAAACGTGGTCAAAATTAAATGGATGTGGGCATCTGAAAGTAATTCAGTCACCATTTTTTCAAATTCTTTGTCTGCTAAAATTGCCAAAATTACATAAAGCTCTTGCTGCTTGTACCTGTTTTTTAAAAAATTAGTTACAGCAACCATCGCCGGTGGATTATGAGCACCATCTAAAATAATTTGTGGACTCTGATTGATTAATTCAAATCTACCTGGCCACTCAGTCTTCTGTAACCCATCACGAATAACCTTATCAGATTTAATCCCTTTGAGCTGTTCCTGAAATAAAATAAAAGCAGTCAGCGCAGTTGCTGCATTCTCCACCTGATAATCACCCATTAAATCAATTCGAAGCTTTTTCAATTGCGCCGCCTTAAATTGATAATCAAAAATTTCACCCCAACCAGTCGGTGATTCTATTTTCACGAAAAAATCAGTAGCATAATGAAATAAAGGTGCTGATTTACTAGTTGCTTCACGCTCAATTGTTGTAAGTGCATCCATCGGAACGTTTCCAACAACCACGGGCACACCATCTTTAATAATCCCGGCCTTTTGACCGGCAATTTCAGGAAGTGTGTTACCAAGCAATTTCATGTGATCAAACCCAATTGTCGTAATAACCGAAACTAACGGGGTCAGAACATTTGTCGAATCAAATTTTCCACCAATTCCGACTTCAACAACCGCCACATCAACTTTAATCTTTGCAAAATAGACAAACATCATTGCGGTAATTATTTCAAATTCCGTGGGACCGCCAGATTCTAAAGTTTCATCCAGTTCTTTAATAATTGGCTGAACTTCATTGACCAAATCAACCAGGTCTTCGTCGCTAATTGGCTGATTGTTAACACTTATTCGTTCATTAAATCGCATCAAAAATGGTGAAGTAAAAGTTCCGACTTTTTGCCCCGTTTCCATTAGTAAGCTTCTCAAAAAAGCCACGGTAGACCCTTTTCCATTGGTTCCTGCAACGTGAATAATTTTTAGTCCTTGTTCCGGATTGTTTAACTTTTTCATAAAAATCTTCATTCGCGAAAGAGTTGGAATTTTCTTAAATTGTGTTCGTCCGTGAATGAATGCTAACGCCTCTTCATAAGATTTTACCAATTTGAAAAATCCTCCTAAAAAAGCGGACTGAGCTTTAAGCCACAGTCCGCCCCTATTTTTAATGTTTTTAATTCTTTAGGTCCGCTAACCGATCTTTCGTTGCTTGTAGCTTCGCTTCGTTATCAGTTTGCTTTTGACGCTCTGCCTCAACCACACTATCCGGAGCATTTGAAACGAATCGCTCGTTTGCTAATTTTCCTTTGGCTCTTTTTACCTCAGATTCAAACTTAGCGATTTCTTTTTCTAATCGTTTAGCCTCATCATCAAGGTCCACGAGTTCTTCGAGTGGTACGTATATTTCTGCATTCAAAATAATACCGGTCATCGAAAGCTTAGGTGCCTCCACGTTTGCGCCAATTTCAAGCTGCTTTGGATGTGCAAAACGTTCAATATAATCTTGATTTTCGGTCAAAATTCGTTCAACGTTTTTATCACTCGTCTTGATCAGTAAATCAATTGGCGTTGCCATTGGGGCATTAGCTTCTGCCCGAATATTACGAACCGCTTTAATCAATTCAATCAATGATGCCATATCATCACTTGCCTGAGCATTCTTAAATTCAGTATGCGTCACTGGATATTCCGCCGTTACTAACGACTTACCTTCATGTGGCATAGACAACCAAATTTTCTCAGTAACAAACGGCATAATTGGGTGTAACAACTTTAAGGTTTGGTCAAGAACATAAGCTAGAACATTTTGGGTATTTGCTTTGGCTTTTTCATCATTACCATTCAAAATTTCTTTACTCATTTCAATGTACCAATCACAGAAGTCGTTCCAGATGAAATCATAAAGGGCTCTTCCTGCTTCACCAAAGTTAAATTTATCAAACTTATCAGTAACCTGTTCAACTGTTTCATTTAACTGGTTCAGAATCCATTTGTCTGCTAAATTCCATTCTGATTGATTGGGAAGTGAAGGCTTCTTCACGTCACCCAAATTCATAATGACAAATCGACTAGCATTCCAAATTTTATTAATAAAGTTCCATGCAGAATCCATTTTTGTGTAGCTAAAACGCACATCTTGACCAGGAGTAGAGCCATTTGAAAGGAACCAACGAAGTGCATCAGCACCGTATTTATCAATCACGTCCATTGGATCAATTCCATTACCTAATGACTTACTCATCTTACGGCCTTGCTCATCTCTGATTAGCCCATGTAAAAGGACATGCTTAAATGGCCGCTTCTCGGTGAACTCCAAACTTTGGAAAATCATTCGAGAAACCCAGAAAAAGATGATATCATAACCAGTCACCAATGTATCCGTTGGGAAATACCGTTTATAGTCTTCAGCATCTGTATTTGGCCAGCCCATCGTTGAAAACGGCCATAACGCGCTAGAGAACCAAGTGTCAAGAACATCCTTGTCCTGGTCCCAATTCTCAATATCTTTAGGAGCCGTTTCACCAACATAGGCTTCACCGGTCTTTTTATTATACCAAGCTGGAATTTGGTGACCCCACCATAATTGACGAGAAATAACCCAGTCATGAACGCCTTCCATCCACTGTGTAAAGGTTCCTTCAAAGCGATCCGGCACAAAATCAACTCGTTGATCAGTCGATTGGTTCTTGATAGCAGCTTCTGCAAGTGGCTTCATCTTAACGAACCATTGCGTTGAAAGTCGTGCTTCAACTTGAACGCCGGTTCTTTCTGAATGGCCAACTGAATGCACAATTGGAACGACCTTAATCATCAAATCTTGATCTTCAAGATCTTTTACCATTGCCTTACGAGCTTCAAAGCGATCCATTCCAGCGTATTTACCAGCCTTTTCATTCATGCTGGCATCCTCATTCATCGTGTTAATTCGTTCAAGGTTATGACGGTTCCCAACCTTAAAGTCATTAGGATCATGAGCTGGCGTTATTTTTACCATTCCTGTTCCAAACTCAGGGTCAACGTATTGATCAGCAATGATTGGTATCTTTCGGTTAGCAAGTGGTAAAATGACTTCTTTTCCAACCAATTCTTTATAACGATCATCACTAGGATTAACCGCAACCGCTGTATCACCCATCATCGTTTCAGGACGAGTCGTTGCAATTTCAATGTAGTTTTTACCATTAAAAGTTGTGTCATCTACGAATGGATACTTAACATGATAAAAAGCACCCTTATCATCCTTATGAATAACTTCAATATCAGATAACGCGGTTCTTGCTTGTGGATCCCAATTAATAATATATTCGCCACGATAAATTAGACCTTTATTGTAAAGCGAAACGAATACCTTCTTAACGGCATCTGATAAGCCATCATCTAATGTAAAGCGTTCACGAGAATAATCGAGAGAAAGGCCTAATTTTGCCCATTGTTTATGAATGGTACCGGCATATTCATCCTTCCATTCCCAAACTTTTTCAATGAACTTTTCCCGACCGAGATCATACCGACTAATTCCCTGTTCACGTAATTTTGCTTCAACCTTTGCCTGAGTGGCAATACCAGCGTGATCCATTCCTGGCAACCATAAAGTATCAAAGCCTTGCATTCGTTTTTGTCGAATAATCATATCTTGCAATGTTGTATCCCATGCGTGTCCCAAATGAAGTTTTCCAGTTACATTCGGCGGTGGAATAACAATGGAATACGGATGAGCTTTCTTATTACCACTTGGTTTGAAAACATCTTCATCAAGCCATTCTTGGTATCTGCCGGTTTCAACTGCGGCAGGGTCGTACTTGGTCGACATATCAATTTCTTTTTCTGACATCAAAATCACTCCCTATTTTTTCGCTATCTAAGAAAAAAAGCACCCCGCCTATGTCATAAACATAGGACGAAGTGCTCGCGGTACCACCTAAATTGGGCTTTTAACCCCTCTTAAATAACATGTTTTAACGGCCGTTACTCCGAATTTACCTACTAGGTTCAGTAAATTTGCTCACAAGTTACCTTCAACTAAGTAAGGGACAAAGGTTTCAGCATTCCTTCGCTCTCTAAACCGCTTAATTAGTTTACTCTCTTGTTCAAAGCATTATTTATAAGTCCCATACTAGCTATTTTTGACCTATTCGTCAACTCTCGGCGTTAATTTTTCGAGTGCATCGAGAGCTTTCAAATAGTCAGGTTCATGATGGATTTCAGAAACGATTTCACGATAAGTAATAGTACCCTCACCATCCACCACAAAAATTGATCGCGCTAAATTTCCGTTTACGGAAATATAGAGCCCCATTGCATAACCAAACGACAATTCCTCATCAGAAAGAACCTGCATGTTTTCAACACCCTCAACGGCACACCATGCCTCTTGCTCCTTGATTGTGTTGTTAGAAATTGTAACAAATTTAGCATCAGGATAATGGTCGGCTTGCTGATTGAATTTACGAGTTTGAATACTACATACCCGAGTATTAATATCCGGCACAACGCTAATGACCATTGGCTTTCCAATTAGTGAAGCCATCTTAATTTTCTCGTCGGTATCACTAAAGACCTTAAACTTCGGTAACTTATCGGAAACTTCGGGCGGGTTGCCACTTAATTCAACAGGTGAACCATCGTCATTTACTCTCACGTAAATCCACTCCTTCTTTATAGCTAACCCTAAGATACCGCGTAACTGAGTGTCTTTCAAGCACCTTTTCTTAAAGATTCCAAACTTTTTGTGTGAATGCCTTTATAGAAGTTCTGCAAAAACATCCGATTGTTGATTTAGGAACTTTTCATTTGGTTTTACATCCACAATTTTAATACCTTCAACTGCTTCTTTAACCAAACCATCAACATCAATTAGTTTTTCAAAGTTTCGTGATTTATCCAAGGCCGGACGGGTTTTAGGTGCAGGAGGTGTGAAAATGGTACAACAATCCTCAAACGGTAGAATTGATAAATCATAAGTGCCAATTTTTTCGGCGATTCTAATGATTTCTTCCTTATCCATTGAAACTAAAGGTCTCAAAACAGGGAGTGTGGTCACATCGTTAATCGCCATCATACTCTCCAAGGTTTGAGATGCAACTTGTCCCAAAGCCTCACCTGTAAAAATTCCCTTTGTATGACGAGATTCTGCAATTGCAGCAGTAATTCTAAGCATCATACGACGCTGAATGGTCATCAAATAACCTTCTGGTACCTTTTCTTTAATTTCTTCTTGAATCTTCCTAAATGGAACCTGAATAAATTGGATATTGCCACCAAAAGTTGCAATCTTTCCAGTTAATTCCTCGGCCTTTGCAAGAGCTTGCTCACTCGTATAGGGCGGGCTAAAAAAATGGACCATATCTAGCTTAACTCCGCGTTTCATTGCTAGATATGAGGCAACTGGTGAATCAATACCGCCAGATAACATCATGACGGCACGACCACCGGTTCCAACTGGTAAGCCACCAGCTCCAGGGATAATTTCACTCGTTAGATAAACGCCATTTAATCGAATTTCCACTCTTAAAGTTATGTCAGGCTTCTTCATTTTAACTTCGATACCTGGAACATGTTCCAAAACATATCCCCCCAGCATATCGTTTAGCTGATTTGTATCAAACTCAAAATCATGATCCTGACGGCGCGTATTTATCTTAAATGTTGTTCCAGTTTTAAACTGTTCTTTCACCATTGCTGCTGCGGTCTCTTTAATCGTCTCAATATCTTTAGCCACCTTAACCGAGGGCGAAAGATTTTCAATTCCAAAGACACCACTTAAACGTTCGATTACGGCACTTGATGATTCTCCATTTAAGGTGACATGGAGTCGATCATGTTGCGCTTTTATCTCCAAATTAGGAAATTCTTGCAAACTTTGTCGCACATTTTTCCCTAATTGACGAATAAAATCTTTTCTATTTTTTCCTTTGGTGGATAGTTCACCATACCGCACCATGATTTCAGAATATTTCATTGCTTACTCCCTTCCCTAAAGACTAGTTTGTCGTTTCATTACTAAGTTTCTTAAATTGATCATATAATTCATCGAATACTCGATTAAATTCATCAGCTTCTTCAAGCGTATTATGTTCATCAAGTGACACCCGAATGGCACTCGTTGAAATTCCCTCCGGAACGTTCATTGCGGCCAGTGTGCTAGATACCATGTGTTTCTTTGAAGAACAAGCACTGGTCGTTGAAATATAAATTTGATGCTCCTCAAACGCATGCACAATCGTTTCACCACGAACCCCTCTGATTGCAAAGCAAAGAATGTGTGGTGCAAATCCTTCATTATCTTCAGAGAATAATGTTACGAGTGGAAACTCTTTGACATGATTCAAAATTCGTTCTTTAACAGCCCGCTGTCGTTGAACTTTATCCTGCTCATTTGTCAACAAAAGCCTAAGTGCTTTGGACATTGCTGCAATTGCTGGCAAGTTTTCAGTTCCGCTTCTTAGGTTTCGTTCCTGACCACCACCCGTTAATAGCGGTGCAATTCGTCTTCCTCTTCGCGCGTAAATGAATCCAATACCACGAGGTGCATGGAATTTATGGCCAGAGAACGAAATGAAGTCAACACGATCATTAAAAATTAAATCTGAAATCCCTTTGCCAATTCCCTGTACAGCATCAATGTGATAATGGACCTTTGGATAATCCTTAAGAACATCCGCAACCTCTATAAGCGGCTGAATCGTACCAATCTCATTGTTCACAGCCATAACTGAAACTAGAATTGTTGTTGGCCGTAAAGCTGCTTTCAGATCATCTATTGATATCCGACCATGCTCATCAACTGGTAGATAAGTAACTTCAAATCCCAGTTGTTTCAACTGTTCCATTGAATTGTGAATGGCGGGATGTTCAACTGCAGTCGTAATCAAATGATTACCAAATTCACGTTTTTCGATTGCAGTTCCCTTTAGAACCCAGTTGTCGCCTTCAGTTCCACCACTCGTAAATAGAATCTCACTCAATGAAACACCAAGTAAATCAGCAATTTGCTGACGAGATTGCTCTAGTAGGCCAAATGCCTGCTCGCCAAACTTGTGCAAACTAGAAGGATTGCCCCAAATTTGTTTGCTAACCGCGTCATATGTAGAAACGACTTCTGGGTCAGCCTGCGTTGTTGCACTGTTATCAAAATATATCATCTTATATAAATTCCTCTTTATTTAGATTGGTTCGACTCCAATCGAAATCCTAACAATTATAACAGATATGTCACTTCATTCAAGGGTTCCGATTTCAAACAAAAAACGCCTAGCATTAGTTGCTCGACGTCTTATTTGGTTTGTATCGACTTATAGTAACTATCTTCTAGTCGTTTGTATGACCCAGGTTCTACTTTATCTAATGCCGTCGCAATCGTTTCAAGGCTTTCGGTATACTTGTACTCTCTATCAAAAAGAGCTTTTGCCTTTTGGCTTGCGGTTTCAATTTCTGGTTTAGATAATCGGAATCTATTAGCATATTGGATTAACTGTTCTGCCAGTTTGGCGCTGTCTCGCAAATCAGTTGATTTCTCTTTTAAGGTATCTAAATCCGACTGAATCATGATTAATTGCTTCGTGATTTCTTCCATATTTATTTGAACTTGACCAATAGCATCCGCCAACTTATCAACTTCATCACTGACAACAAAGAAATAATCTAAGTAATCTTTCGGCAGCCCTGGTAAATTCAAATTCTCAATATTTCGCTTTAAACTATGCATTTCGAAATCAAAGCGTTGAAGTGTTTCTCTCGCTTTCTTTTCTTCGTCACTCAAAGCAGAAACGCTATCATTTATTTCAGTCTGTTGCTTTTCAATTTGAGTTAATTCTACTTTTTGTTTTTCTTGTCTCTTTAGAATTTCAGAATAAACAGCTGATTTTTCCGTTAAACTTTGAATATCTAGTTGATAACCATCGTTAATCTGCTTCAATTGCTCTGTTAATCCCCTTGCGGTCGCAACTTCATCATGATCTAACGTATAGTTTTGATTAAGTCGTTCAAGTTCTCTTAATAACACCCTATTTTGGTTTTGAGCATGTGCAATGAACCTTGAAAGCACGTCCAAGTTTTCTTCAACAGGACCTCTTGCCTGATACTCAGTCTCCATTGCGGCGTACAAGCGATCAATTTGTTTTTCAATTCTCGCATTTGCAGCACTAGCATCTTCAATTTTTAAACCTTCAAGTGCTTGTTTACTTGTTTCAATTTGTTTGCCAAGCCCAGCGATTTCCCGCTCAAAGTCCATTTTAGGAAAATTGAAGTGTTGCTTCATCATTTGCTGACTACCAGTTTTGATTTCAGTAAGCTGAGCAGGAAATTCTGTTGCAATATCTTTATACAAACCAGGTATTGCAGAAAGAAGTTCTTCTAGCCGTCCCGTCTCCGTTCTTAAGCTTTCGAGAATACTCTCAGCGTGTTCATGATCCCCTTCACTCGTAAACTTAGAGAAGTCATCAAAGTCCGCTTCTAATCCACTGAGCATATCTTCAAGCTTATCAATGCTCGGACCATATGAAAAATTCTTAGCAAGTAACGTTTTACGAATTTCCTGATACTTGCTTTCCAAATCAGACACTGCTTGACGGTGTTGACGATCAATTTCTTGGAGGTCTGCCAATCCAGTTTTCACAGAATTGAATTCTTGTTCCATTACGGTGACTAACTCTGCTAATTTATTGCGCGTTTCCCTAGCAGCAAAAATCTGGAAGTTTTTCGTTTGTGCTTCTCCAGCTTCTAGTTGTTCAGAAAATTGCTTTTCACGATTTGAATCAATATCTTCAAAGCTTTTTTGCAAATCATTAAAATCCTGTAACGACTTCCCAGTTAGACTAAGCCGATTCGCTTTTTTGATATCTGCACTCAATGACTCTTTATCTAATTTCTCTTTTCGATCACGTAACTCTTTAAGTTGCTGATTCACGTGATGTTGATATGCCAAAACGCCAATGTAGATGACGATGGCCAAAACAATGATTCCCACAAGAACCCTTATCATTTGGACCCCATCCTTTATTACAGCATAATAAAATTATGTACTATTGTTGCTTTTTTTGAATTTTCACACTAAAATCTAAGCTAATCTAAATTATATCATAGATAAGCGCTTACCTTCATCTGAATTTGGCATTATTACTGATATTAATTAAATTGATGACTATCGGAGGACTCAAAATTGACTGAAACTGATTTTTCAATTGTAAACGAACAGATTGATGCCTTACTCACGGGAGAAACTAATCCCGTTGCAAATCTTTCAAATGCATCCGCGCTCTTATTTGATACCATTACCGACATTAACTGGGCTGGCTTCTATCTATATAATGAAGAAACCGAAGCTTTGGACCTTGGACCTTTTCAAGGAAAAGTTGCTTGCATGCACATTAATAACGGCAGCGGAGTTTGTGGAACTGCTTTTAAAACAAACACCGTTACCCGAGTTAAAAACGTTCACGAGTTTCCTGGACACATTGCCTGCGATTCCGACAGCAATGCTGAACTCGTTGTTCCCCTTGAAGTATCCGGAAAGTTAATCGGTGTCATGGATATTGATTCAAAATCGCTCGATCGATTTTCTGACGATGATCAAGCAGGACTGACTAAATTTGCGTCAGTCCTAGCATCACACCTTGACATTGCCTAGTTAGTCGCGTTATACTGCTCTTTGTGTAAAATAATGCAGCGGTGAGCGGTAAGCTCGTCAACAGATCACTGCCCAATAGGCGGTTCAATAAGTAACCTGCGGCTGCATATGGCGAAAGTTGCAAAGCGATCTGCACGAATACTAAGTTCACAGAGGATTATTTTACTCCAAATACAATATTGGAGGAACTACTTTATGTCACGTTATACAGGACCAAGCTGGCGTATTTCACGTCGTCTTGGCATTTCACTTTCAGGTACAGGTAAAGAATTATCACGTCGTCCATACGCTCCTGGCGATCACGGTCAAGGCCGTCGTCAAAAGCTTTCAGAATATGGAACTCAATTACGTGAAAAGCAAAAGCTTCGTTTCATGTACGGAATGACTGAACGTCAATTCCATAATTTGTTCGTTAGAGCTGGTAAGATTCGTGAAGGTAAGCATGGTGTTAACTTCATGATCTTACTCGAACGTCGTCTTGACAACGTTGTTTACCGTTTAGGTTTAGCAACAACTCGTCGCCAAGCTCGTCAACTTGTTAACCATGGTCACATTACTGTGGATGGCAAGCGCGTTGATATTCCTTCATACGAAGTTACAGTTGGCCAAGTTGTCAGCGTTCGTGAGAAGTCAAAAGACTTACAAATTATCAAGGATGCCGTTGAAGCAGTTGTTGGTCGTCCTCAATACGTTGAGTTCGATGCAGACAAGCTTGAAGGTTCACTTTCACGTTTACCACAACGTGAAGAATTGGAAGCTGATATCGACGAATCATTAATCGTTGAATACTACAACCAATTATCATAATTGTCATAAAAAAATCACTTCAAAATTTGGCTCTTTGTCAAATCCTGT
>NZ_AZGJ01000090.1 GCF_001436395.1 Secundilactobacillus malefermentans DSM 5705 = KCTC 3548
TCAACACCATTTGACAAAGAGCCTTATATGTATGGGTACGAGTCAGGAAGCGTCCCTAACTGCGACTAGTGAGCAGATACAAAGCCTCTGTCAGGCGATACAGCGTACCCACAACTGTATCGGACTAAGAAATCAGCAAAAGACGGCAAACACATACGACCTTTGCTCACATCCAATAATACAGAGAAAACATAAAATTTTCAAGGATTTTACTTATCTTTTAGAGACACAGGCAGACAAGAAATCTGCTACTCCTCTTACTTTCCCCCATACTCTCCCTCCACATACTCTTCCACCTGCTTCATCATCCGCTGCGTCGCCGGCGACTTCGCACCCGTCCGCGTTGTCACCATGCAAATGGTCCGGTAGAAGCGCTTATCAAACGGGAACACCTGCACGTTACCGGAAATGGTCTGCAAGGCGAGCTCTGGCAAGATGCCAAATCCCAAGCCTGCCTCAACCATCGCCAAAATGGATTGGTCATCAATCGAAAATTGAATCGAGTTCTGCCGAATGTCGTAGTGGTCCAACGCCGCCTTGGTGTCGCGATCATAGTCGCCTTGCTGTAAAATGAAGCTCTTACCCTCCAAATCCTCAGCTGTTACTTCCATAGAACTCTTCGGCTTAAAATCCTTCGGCGCAATGCAGTAGATTTCATCGCGAATCAACTGCTTCACCAGCAAATTCTCATTCACGGGCAGGGAAGTGAAGCCCACATCAATCGTGCCGTCCTTCACCGCCTGAGTAATGGCATTAAAATCATTCTGGTACACGGACACCTGAATATCTGGGTACTTCTCGTGAAACGCCTGAATAATCGGCGGCACCCAGTTAATACACGTGGACGAAAAGGCACCCAACCGCACTGACCCGATACTCAACCCGTTAATGCGATCTGCTTCCTGCTGCAAACGACCCTGACTATTCACCACATCCTGAATCAGCAGCACCGTCCGACCACTTGCCGTCAGCTCGGCACCAGCTCGATTTCGCACAAACACTGGAAAGCCAAAATCCTTTTCCAACTGCGAAATGGAATGGCTAATGGCGGATGGGGTGACACTTAATAGAAGGGATGCCTTATAAAAGGAACCCTCATGGACAACCGCACTAAATGCCTGATACGCAAATGGCAGCATTTGACTCACTTCCTTCATTATAATTTGATTATTAGTATAGCATTTCGTCTCAACAAACTAGTTATGTTACGATTAGTTTACAAAATCACAAATGAAAGCACAAAAAAACCGACGAATAATTTCGCCGGTTTCTCTAAGAGCATCAAGCTAGAGTGAAGCAATCTCCACAGAAGCTGATGCTTTAGAATTAGATATCTGATTCAAAAAGCATCACCCCCTTTCATTAATTGACGTAACTATAGCGCGGTTTTACCAATGATGCAAGGAATTGAATTCGATCATTCTAATCACTAGTAATTGGACACGAAGTACGGTAGAATGATGAACGTTGGTAGGAATAATGTGTTTTGGTTCATTACAACTTTTATGCTTTTGTTTCAGTTATTAAACAAATAGGCGTTCTTGTTGCCATGAAATCGGAGACACGTTATAATGCTAATAGAGTCAGGGATGTTGTGACTCTGCAAAATCGATTTATTAATAAAACCCGTTTTTATTAACAAATCGAGGTTTGTAGGTTATAATATTCACGCTTGGTAAATTACATACAATTATGTTTGGAGGAAGAAATATTATGCAATCAAGTTTAAAGAAATCTCTTTATTTAGGCTTAGCAGCCTTATCATTTGTTGCTGCTGCCGGCGTTGCAACTACTTCAGCTTCTGCTGCAAGTAAAGCAACTTTGACAACACCAAGTACTACTTTTAAAACTGCAGGTTCAGCTCGTAACGTCGTTTTAACTGGTACTAACGCTATTTACACTAAGCCAGGTACAGTTAAGGGTGCTAAGGTAGTTGCTACTACAACTACGGCAAAGCGTCTTTCAGAATCAAAGAAGGGCTTGGACAACTTCCGTGCCTATCGTTACGCTGTTACTAACCGTGGATCACTCTACTTAAAGGTTGTCTCATTTGATGGCGACTACCGTGGATGGGTTTACGCTGGTAAAGATGCTACAGCCAAGGCTTTTGCTGGTGGTGTTAAGTCAGTTGATACCTTTACTGAAGGTACTCCAACTACTAGCCAAACAGAAAACTTCTACGCATTCAAGACTCCAGCTGCTGAAGCTGGTGGCAAGGCTAACTATGCCAAAGCTGGTACTAGTGTAACCTATAAAGAAGCTGCATGGACTCAATACAAAGTTGGCCGTGCCGTTACAAGTACTGCTAATGATGCAAATGTTAAAGACCTTATCGTTTCTAAAGTAGGTACTCGTACTGCTGAAGGCGATTCATGGGTTTATGTAACAAGTGCTTCAACTCCTTCAGTTGATGGCTGGATTCTTGAAAGCTCATTAACTAAGACTAATGACAAGGCAGTTTCTGCTGCAGACGGAGTTACTTTAAACTACGTTGAATCAGGAACAGGTACTAAGCGTGCCAGTGCTGTTGTTGCTTTACCAGCAGACAACACATTGAACTATGTTGATTCAGAAGTTACTACAAACGCACCTAAGGGTTACTCAACAGTTAACATCAATGGACAAACTACCGATGTTACAGTTGCAAAGGCTGGCACATACAATGTATATGTTAATGCCAACGCAACATTTGGTAACATTAGTCTTAAGGCCGTTGATGCAGCTGACTTAGGTGGCCGTGCTCTTGTTTTGACTAATGCTAAGACGCGCGTTTTATAATCAAGTTAG
>NZ_AZGJ01000091.1 GCF_001436395.1 Secundilactobacillus malefermentans DSM 5705 = KCTC 3548
ACTTTTGTCCCAGCCACTTTTTTTTGTCTAAATTTAACCGCTTGACATCGCCACTACTTAGTTTTACTATGTAGTGGTACTAATTATTACGAAGTAGTGAGGCGACAACCATGAAAATCTCGACGGAGATGTTAAAAGGCGTACTTGAAGGAATCGTGCTCCAAATCATTAGTGGGGGCGAAACTTATGGGTACGAAATTACAAAGGAATTAAATCAACACGGGTTTGAAGATCTGGTAGAAGGAACCGTTTATACCATTTTAATGCGATTAGAAAAGAACCAACTCGTCACCGTTGAAAAAAAGAAATCGACGAAGGGCCCCGCTCGTAAGTTCTACAGTCTGAACGCAGCGGGTCAAAAAACATTGGAAACTTTTTGGCAAAATTGGGAGTTCCTGGATCAGCAAATGACCCACTTAAAGGAGGACAATCATGTTCAATAAATTTAAACAGCAAAAGCGGGAGTATCGGGACTACAAAGCTCGAATTTCTGCACTACCAAATGATTATCAGGCCACAATGAAGGCGTTAGAAAAATACTTTTGGAATTGGGCCAAGGGCGACGGAATGATGGCCATCTTAATTTCAGTGTTAGAAATGTTTGAAAATGCCGTTGCCGATGGGTCACCCGTTGAGTTCGTCGTTGGCGAGGACATCGCTGAATTTGCGGACGCAATTTTGGCAGATAATCCTGAAGAAACTTGGCTGAATAAACAACGCAATCAGTTACGCACATCATATAAAAATCGGGGATAATTGATATGACCAACATAATTGAAGTCGCTAATATTCAGAAACGTTTCAAAACCAAGACCGTTTTAACTGACGTGACCCTATCCGTTGAAACTGGGACAATTTATGCGTTACTTGGGGCAAACGGCTCCGGAAAAACCACCCTCCTAAAAATCATCACCGGGTTACTGGATCAAGATAATGGCACCGTTTCAATTAGTCACTTGGAAGTCCGCCAACATCAGCAAGAGATCCAACGTCTTTTCAGCTATAGTGCGCAGGCATCAACTGTCGATGACGTGCTGACCGGTCATGAAAATTTGAAATTAATTGCAAAATTACGTCACGTTTCGAACCCGAACCAGATTGCAGTCGATTTATTAAACGAGTTCAAACTAAGTGCTGCCGTCAATAAACGTGTGGCAACCTACTCGGGTGGTATGCGTCGCCGATTGGATTTGGCAATGAGTCTGGTTGGTGATCCGGAGATTCTTTTTCTGGATGAGCCAACTACTGGCCTCGACCCCTTAAGCCGAAATGACCTATGGGAAACTATCCGAAAACTCAAAAAAGCTGGTAAAACAATTTTTCTGACAACTCAGTATTTAGAAGAAGCTGATTTATTGGCCGACCAGATTGGCTTTCTAAAGGACGGCCGTATTATTGAAACTGGCACACCGGCTGAAATGAAACAATTAGCTGGACCAGAAAAATTAATTCTAACGTTTGAAACGGAACAACTACTGCATCAAGCGACCAGCCAACTCGTTGGTTTCGATTTATCCCCAATTAATGATGTGTCACTTTCAGTTAAATTGCCGGATACGGTTCAAACGGTCATGGACATTCTATCGATTTTGCAAAACGCAGCCCTGAAACCAGTTTCCTTTGAAGTCACGGCGCCAACTCTCGACGATGTTTTCATGCAGCTCACAAAGGAGGTCTAAGCGATGACCTATTTATCAGATACATTCACATTAGCTGGTCGGCTGATCAAACATAATTTACGTAGCGTCGACACAATTATCACGGTCATCATCATGCCGGTCATGATGCTCCTACTAATGGTTTTCCTTTTTGGCGGCGCCATTCAGATTGATGGCTTAAGTCATGCGGAGTATGTTAATTATGTACTCCCTGGAATCTTACTGATGACTATTGCAACGGGATCGGCCTACACGGCACTCCGAATAAATATGGATAAAACTTCAGGGATGTTTGACCGCTTCAAGTCACTCCCAATTTCAAAATCCGCGGTTTTAAATGGACAATCAGTTGCTTCGGTTATTTTCATGATGACCTCAACCTTAGTCGTCCTAGGTGTTGGATTCCTAGTTGGATTTCGAAGTCACGCGTTGCTTGTTGACTGGTTGCTCGTGCTCCTTATTCTGCTAGGAAGTGCCGTTGCCATCACCTGGATTTCGGTTCCATTTGCGCTGATGGCCTCCAGTATTGATGGTGCAAGTGCCTTCTCCTACATCATTCTGTTTCTTTTATTTGTCAGTTCCGCGTTCGTGCCAGTGACCGGAATGCCCAAGTTTATACGAGTTTTTGCTGAGAATCAGCCAATGACCCATATCATTCAATCGATTCGCGGATTGCTAAGTTCTCAACCGATTGGAAATCATGGATGGATTGCCTTAATTTGGATTCTAGCAATTATTATTTTATTTAGGTTCCTTGGCACGTTGATTGCTAAACGAGTATAGACAGTAGGTGTGACAAAAGGTGGTTAGCTTCCGAGCGTAACCTAGATTGACGAAGAATCCCGTACCTGGATTATTTGTTAATCGTAGTTAGGCATAGGAAGTTATCTTTTGGAGCCCGATTAGGATTAAGTAGTAGAAAATAGGAAGAGTGGCTGGGACAAAACTGACCTC
>NZ_AZGJ01000092.1 GCF_001436395.1 Secundilactobacillus malefermentans DSM 5705 = KCTC 3548
GAAATAGTTCCTGAAACCATGTGCCTACAATTAGTTAGAGCCCGTTAATGGGTGATAGCGTGCCTTTTGTAGAATGAACCGGCGAGTTACGTTTACATGCAAGGTTAAGTCGAAGAGACGGAGCCGTAGCGAAAGCGAGTCTGAAACGGGCGTTTCAGTATGTAGATGTAGACCCGAAACCAGGTGACCTACCCATGTCCAGGCTGAAGGTGCGGTAAAACGCGCTGGAGGGCCGAACCCGTGTACGTTGAAAAGTGCTGGGATGAGGTGTGGGTAGCGGTGAAATTCCAAACGAACTTGGAGATAGCTGGTTCTCTCCGAAATAGCTTTAGGGCTAGCCTTGGAGTAAAGAATCGTGGAGGTAGAGCCACTGTTTGGACTAGGGGCCCGTCATGGGTTACTGAATTCAGATAAACTCCGAATGCCATAGATTTATATCCAGGAGTCAGACGGTGAGTGATAAGATCCATCGTCGAAAGGGGAACAGCCCAGACCACCAATTAAGGTCCCTAAATGTATGCTAAGTGGAAAAGGCGGTGAAGTTGCATAGACAGCTAGGATGTTGGCTCAGAAGCAGCCACCATTTAAAGAGTGCGTAATAGCTCACTAGCCGAGTGATTTTGCGCCGAAAATGTACCGGGGCTAAGTATACTACCGAAATTGTGGATACAACCGTAAGGTTGTGTGATAGGAGAGCGTTCTAAGGGCAGAGAAGCTAGATCGTAAGGACTAGTGGAGCGCTTAGAAGTGAGAATGCCGGTATGAGTAGCGAAAGACCAGTGAGAATCTGGTCCACCGAATGACTAAGGTTTCCTGGGGAAGGCTCGTCCTCCCAGGGTTAGTCGGGACCTAAGTCGAGGCCGAGAGGCGTAGACGATGGATAACAGGTTGAGATTCCTGTACTAGTTAAACGTGTTTGAACGATGGAGGGACGCAGAAGGCTAAGGTGAGCATTCAGTTGGATAAGAATGTTCAAGCAACGAGTCTGGTTAGCAGTCAAATGCTGGTGACCGAGTAGACAAGTTGTGATGAGGACCGAATTAAGTAGGGAAGCACCTGATGTCACGCTGCCGAGAAAAGCTTCTAGTGAATGTTTAACTACCCGTACCGCAAACCGACACAGGTAGTCGAGGAGAGAATCCTAAGGTGAGCGAGTGAACTCTCGTTAAGGAACTCGGCAAAATGACCCCGTAACTTCGGGAGAAGGGGTGCTGCACGCAAGTGTAGCCGCAGTGAATAGGCCCAGGCGACTGTTTATCAAAAACACAGGTTTCTGCAAAATCGTAAGATGACGTATAGGGGCTGACGCCTGCCCGGTGCTGGAAGGTTAAGTGGATGAGTTAGCTTCGGCGAAGCCCAGAAATGAAGCCCCAGTAAACGGCGGCCGTAACTATAACGGTCCTAAGGTAGCGAAATTCCTTGTCGGGTAAGTTCCGACCCGCACGAAAGGCGTAACGATCTGGGCACTGTCTCAACGAGAGACTCGGTGAAATTAAAGTACCTGTGAAGATGCAGGTTACCCGCGACAGGACGGAAAGACCCCATGGAGCTTTACTATAGCTTGATATTGGGTGTTGGCACAGCTTGTACAGGATAGGTCGGAGCCGTAGAGGCCGGAACGCTAGTTTCGGCAGAGGCGCTGGTGGGATACGACCCTGGCTGTGTGAACACTCTAACCCGCACCACTAATCGTGGTGGGAGACAGTGTCAGGTGGGTAGTTTGACTGGGGCGGTCGCCTCCTAAAGAGTAACGGAGGCGCCCAAAGGTTCCCTCAGAATGGTTGGAAATCATTCATAGAGTGTAAAGGCAGAAGGGAGCTTGACTGCGAGACAGACAAGTCGAGCAGGGACGAAAGTCGGGCTTAGTGATCCGGTGGTACCGTATGGAAGGGCCATCGCTCAACGGATAAAAGCTACCCTGGGGATAACAGGCTTATCTCCCCCAAGAGTCCACATCGACGGGGAGGTTTGGCACCTCGATGTCGGCTCATCGCATCCTGGGGCTGTAGTCGGTCCCAAGGGTTGGGCTGTTCGCCCATTAAAGCGGTACGCGAGCTGGGTTCAGAACGTCGTGAGACAGTTCGGTCCCTATCCGTCGCGGGCGTAGGAAATTTGAGAGGATCTGTTCCTAGTACGAGAGGACCGGAATGGACATACCGCTGGTGTACCAGTTGTTCCGCCAGGAGCATCGCTGGGTAGCTATGTATGGATGAGATAAACGCTGAAAGCATCTAAGTGTGAAACTCACCTCGAGATGAGATTTCCCATTCCATTAAGGAAGTAAGACCCCTGAGAGATGATCAGGTAGATAGGCTGGGAGTGGAAGTGCAGCGATGCATGGAGCGGACCAGTACTAATCGGTCGAGGACTTAACCACAAAGTGGTGTTCTCTGAAGGAATTGATATTATCTAGTTTTGAGAGCTCAAGTTCTCAATAGTGTGGTGGCGATAGCCTAAAGGATACACCTGTTCCCATGCCGAACACAGAAGTTAAGCTTTAGCACGCCGAGAGTAGTTGGGGGATCGCCCCCTGCAAGGGTAGGACGTTGCCACGC
>NZ_AZGJ01000093.1 GCF_001436395.1 Secundilactobacillus malefermentans DSM 5705 = KCTC 3548
CTTGATCTCCACTTCATTGGTTTATTTGAGCGAACTATTTATTTGTTGAAGCAATATTAAATATTAATGATAAAATTGTCAATGCTTTAATTTACTTTTAATTTCGAATCAGCACATATTCCGCAAAAGTTCTCAAGTAACTGTCTCCCAACACTCGGATCCGTCATGATTGATTCTGGATGAAATTGCAGTCCAAAAACGGCATTTTGAGTATCTTCAAGTGCCATTATTTCGCCATCCATCGTGGTTGCCGTTACCGTTAATTCTTCTGGTACGACCGTTGCGTCCACAATCAGAGAATGATATCTGGCACCTTCAAACTTAGCTGGGCAATTTTCGAAGAGGCGAGAAGAACTGGTTTGGACAATCTGGTCTGGTTTGCCATGCATCAACTTTGGTGCATTAATAATTCGGCCGCCGTAAACGTTGGCAATGGCTTGATGCCCTAAACAAACGCCCAAGATGGGAACTTTGCCTATCAATTGAGTGATTTGTGCTTGCATGTTACCCGCGTTTTCTGGGCGACCGGGACCTGGCGAAAAGAGAACGCCGTCAGGATTGGCTGCGACCAGTTCAGCTGCGGTTAACTCATCATTTTTGATCACCTTAATTTCAGTTTGGGTAATCGTTCCGAGCAATTGATACAGATTATAGGTGAAACTATCGTAATTATCGACCAGATATAGCATTTTGCATCCCCTCCTCACTCGCTTCAACTAACGCTGCTTTGACTGCACTCGCCTTATTGTTAAATTCCTGATATTCGTACTTCGGAATACTGTCGGCAACAATTCCTGCACCAGAATGAATCACGACCTGGTCACCTTTTCGGTAGGCCAAACGAATCCCAATACATAAATCTAAGTCACCATTAAAATCCATATACCCTAAACAACCACCGTAGATGCCTCTTTTTTGCTTTTCCAAATCGTCAATAATTTGAATAGCACTTAATTTTGGTGCCCCCGACAAAGTTCCCGCCGGCATCACCGCGTTAATCACGTCAATGGCACTGGCAGTCGCATCCGCAACGCTCTCAATTTTTGATCCCAAATGCATCACATTTGCGAATTTAAGTAGTGCCCGCGTACGGGTAACCTTTACCGTGCCAAATTTGCTAATTCGGCCTAAGTCATTTCGACCTAAATCGATAAGCATGTTGTGCTCGGAAAGTTCCTTTTCACTGGTCGTTAGCTCAGTTGCAAATTGGTCATCCTCAGCCTCAGTCTTGCCCCTTCGCCGTGTGCCAGCCAATGGATACGAATATAGCTTCCCGTGTTGACGGGTAATCAGGGTTTCCGGTGACGCACCCAACGTCTCAAAATCACCATCCCGAAAATAGAATTGATAGGGAGCGGGGCTTTCTTCAAATAGCCGCCGACTCGCCCCCAGCAAACTGCCAGACATCGTGGCCCGCTGCGGATTTGACAAAATTAGTTGGAACACATCACCCGCAACGATATGCTTCTTGGTTTCAGCGACTTTTTCCGTAAATTCTGATTCACTGAACTGTAATTTAAAGTGACTGTCCAAATGAAAGTGTGGCTGCTCCACGTCCCCGCCTTTTATAATCGTTTGTGCCAGTCCTTGCAGAGACTGAATAACGGTTTCGTATCGCGCTTTCGTCAGCGTCTTCATCGGCTCAATTTGGGAAATCGTTACCTGCTTCGTTGCATGATTATACGCAACCACCTGATCCACCATGAAAAGATCAACGTCAGCCAACTGATCCTGATCTCTTGCTCGTAAGTGGAGTTTCGGATTCGCATATTTGACGTAATCGTAGCTGAAATAGCCAATCAAGCCGCCAGTGAACAAGGGTAATTCCGAAATTTTAGGTGTTTTCAAACTGGCCAGCAATTTCTCTAGTACAGGCTGTAAGGAAACCTTCTTGGCGGTTTGACGACCATGGCTTACTTCCGTTAAAATTCCATCGCGATAAGTGATTTTCCGTTCAATTCGGGTCGCAATAAAATCATATCCCGGTTCATCATTTTTAGGTGTCCCCGCCAGCAGAACGGCCGGATCGCCCGTTCCCCTTAAAATCTGCACCTGTTTAATTGGATCAAATTGTTCCATTTCAAACGAATAGGTGACTGGTACCGCAGCAAACTTCTTTCCAATTTCGATTAGTTGTTCGTATTTCATATGGCACTCCTCCTTAAAATTGAACACAAAAAAATCCGCCCATAACAATCAACTTGTTAAGGACGGATTATTCCGCGGTGCCACCTTAATTCG
>NZ_AZGJ01000094.1 GCF_001436395.1 Secundilactobacillus malefermentans DSM 5705 = KCTC 3548
CCTTTCCCTCACGGTACTGGTTCACTATCGGTCACTAGGGAGTATTTAGCCTTGGGAGATGGTCCTCCCGGATTCCGACGGAATTTCACGTGTTCCGCCGTACTCAGGATCCTGAACTGAGGGCTTTCGATTTCGCTTACTGGACTTTCACCATCTGCGGTTAGGCTTCCCAACCTATTCAACTATCGAAAGCTTTGGTAACTCAAATGTTCAGTCCTACAACCCCAACAAGCAAGCTCGTTGGTTTGGGCTGTTCCCCGTTCGCTCGCCGCTACTTAGGGAATCGATTTTTCTTTCTATTCCTGTGGGTACTTAGATGTTTCAGTTCCCCACGTCTGCCGTTACTTGAGTATGTATTCCCCAAGCAACAATCATCGACTAAGATGATTGGGTTTCCCCATTCGGAAATCTCCGGATCAAAGCTTACGTACAGCTCCCCGAAGCATATCGGTGTTAGTCCCGTCCTTCATCGGCTCCTAGTGCCAAGGCATTCACCATGCGCCCTTCATAACTTAACCTAGCTATCACTTCGTGATAACGGTTAATTGAGTATGTTACGCGATATAAACTTGTTTCAAAACTCAAAAAATACGCGGTGTTCTCGGCTTTAATTAATTTATTACAATAAAATTAAAGGAAAAAATTGATATTATCTAGTTTTCAAAGATCAAATTNTCTTTGACCAATTAGGGTCAATGGAGAATAGCGGGATCGAACCGCTGACCCCCTGCTTGCAAAGCAGGTGCTCTCCCATCTGAGCTAATTCCCCATATTAACATGTTTTCGCATGTCGAGTGGGCCTGAATGGACTCGAACCATCGACCTCACGCTTATCAGGCGTGCGCTCTCACCAACTGAGCTACAGGCCCAAATAGCTGTTCTCGCATTTTTGAGAGTAAACCCCTCAAAACTAAACAAAGTTTCGACTTATGTGCAACCTTCCGTATTATCCTTAGAAAGGAGGTGATCCAGCCGCAGGTTCTCCTACGGCTACCTTGTTACGACTTCACCCTAATCATCTGTCCCACCTTAGGCGGCTGGCTCCCGAAGGTTACCGAACCGACTTTGGGTGTTACAAACTCTCATGGTGTGACGGGCGGTGTGTACAAGGCCCGGGAACGTATTCACCGCGGCATGCTGATCCGCGATTACTAGCGATTCCAACTTCGTGTAGGCGAGTTGCAGCCTACAGTCCGAACTGAGAACGGCTTTAAGAGATTAGCTTACCCTCGCGAGTTCGCGACTCGTTGTACCGTCCATTGTAGCACGTGTGTAGCCCAGGTCATAAGGGGCATGATGATTTGACGTCATCCCCACCTTCCTCCGGTTTATCACCGGCAGTCTCACCAGAGTGCCCAACTTAATGCTGGCAACTGATAATAAGGGTTGCGCTCGTTGCGGGACTTAACCCAACATCTCACGACACGAGCTGACGACAACCATGCACCACCTGTCATTCTGTCCCCGAAGGGAACGCCTAATCTCTTAGGTTGGCAGAAGATGTCAAGACCTGGTAAGGTTCTTCGCGTAGCTTCGAATTAAACCACATGCTCCACCGCTTGTGCGGGCCCCCGTCAATTCCTTTGAGTTTCAACCTTGCGGTCGTACTCCCCAGGCGGAATGCTTAATGCGTTAGCTGCAGCACTGAAGGGCGGAAACCCTCCAACACTTAGCATTCATCGTTTACGGCATGGACTACCAGGGTATCTAATCCTGTTCGCTACCCATGCTTTCGAGTCTCAGCGTCAGTTACAGACCAGACAGCCGCCTTCGCCACTGGTGTTCTTCCATATATCTACGCATTTCACCGCTACACATGGAGTTCCACTGTCCTTTTCTGCACTCAAGTTTATCAGTTTCCAATGCACTTCTTCGGTTGAGCCGAAGGCTTTCACATCAGACTTAACAAACCGCCTGCACTCTCTTTACGCCCAATAAATCCGGATAACGCTTGCCACCTACGTATTACCGCGGCTGCTGGCACGTAGTTAGCCGTGGCTTTCTGGTTGGATACCGTCACAACGTGAACAGTT
>NZ_AZGJ01000095.1 GCF_001436395.1 Secundilactobacillus malefermentans DSM 5705 = KCTC 3548
ACTATTAGAGAACTTGCTGATGAGTTTGGTGTATCAAAACAAGCCATTAGGGAAAAAACTAGATGCAAACTTTAGTTGTTGTTAATTCGGGATATTTGCCGTTAAAGCAACATTCATTGGTGGCAACAACCAGAACCAAATCAATTATAGTTTAGCTTGAAGATTGATACCTATTTTAAAAAACGACAAGAACGACAACCAAGTTTAAGCTTTGCTTGTCGATTGGTGTTCTTGTCGTTTTTAACTTATAATTTAAGGCGGATTAATTAGGTGGTGAAACTATTGGGCAAGACTATTCGACAACTTTCAGAAGAATTGAAATTATCAAAACAAGCTATTAACCAACGTATTAATAGTATTAATGGCTTTCGAAGCAAACACACTTATAAAGTCAAAAACCATCTAGAAATAGACAACCAAGGCGTTAAAATGCTTGCTAATTTCGACAAGCAAAAACGACAAGAACGACAAACAAATCAGCAAGCTGAAAACGACAAGGACAAAAATATTGATCATATCTTGCTAAAACAACTTGATGTTAAAGATCAACAAATTGCAAATTTACAACAGGCCTTAGATCAGCAACAAAAATTACAGATAGCAACGGTTTCAGAAAACCATCGATTAAAAGAGCACGTTCGTAAATTGAGTGGCTTGCTTGACTCTTCTAGTGCAACTCAACAGCAAAAATCAAACGACAAGGACGATGTCTTGTCGAATAATGTCAATACCCGTCACAGCAAGGATAAAAACGACAAGCAAAATGAAAATAGAGTTGCTGAATATAATAATAGGCAAAAAAAAGTATCTAAAAACAAGGTCAATAATAGTTGGTGGCGTTTTTGGTAGTATTTCTACTCCTTTCATCAAGCAATCAGGAATCTAACCCAGAAATAGTTGACAAAGAGCCCATTTTCCTACCGCCTTGGATAGTTATAAGAAGCAAAAAAATTCTCATACTATTTGGCTGACAGTGGTAATTTAAAGATGATAAAAGTCGATACAGCGTAAATAATTAAAATCGGAATCAGTAACATTCCATAGGTGATGGGCCACGTCAAAATGGTCATTAAGGCAGTGCCAACTGTATTTAAAATTACTAACGTTTTCCTGGTTAGTTTAAATGAATGCCACATTAAAAACCACCAGTAGACCAATGAAATAAGTAGCGCAAAGCTTCCCAATTCAGCTAATGACAATTTTTATTTATCTCCTATAAATTGTTTTTGTAATATATTAAAGCTTGCAAAAATTAAATTAACGATCATACTCCAAGGGTGGATAAGGAGCTAGAGTATCTTTAACACCCTCCCGATGATCATAGATACTTAGGGACACCCTTTTATCCTGCCAAGACATATTATAAATATATTGATAGGTATGGTGTTGGTGGCGAATTGAAACATCTTCCTCCCATTGTCCCATATTGACCCAATTAAAAACTATTTTCTGATTTTTAATGCTATTTTTTGGAATCTTTTGGGCAACCATGTACGTTCGAACGGCTCCAGTAAAATAAGTGCGATGTTGCCAATAAATGGCTAGCCAAACTATTAAAAAGAACCCTAGTAATAAAGCTATTACGTACCCAATCTTTTTAAGCATAACTAATCCACACCTCTTTTTCATTTTGTTGTTAGTTTATAAATATAACTTGGCTTGTAAGTCCCTGAAAAAACATTTGTCATTGAGAATGGGAATACCCACATAAGGCCACCTTTCATTCCTTTATGACTTGTCCCCCACCAATAAGCTAAGTAAACATATTTAGAACAGTAACTAGGATTCTTGTGGTACAAGTTAGTAGTTGTCAAATGGTAGATTGTAAAATTAATCC
>NZ_AZGJ01000096.1 GCF_001436395.1 Secundilactobacillus malefermentans DSM 5705 = KCTC 3548
ACCACTAATGTTAGTCAGTTTTTTTGTATTATAATTATAGAAACGTTTTATGCGATACTATTATATATGAGGTGATTGTTATCGAATCAGATAGTAGATTATCAAGGCGACAAGATTCATCTTCAGGATTACGCGTTCAGCGACGTCATCCGTTCTTTAATTTTATATGGGCGATTGTACTAGTGGCCTTTGCAACGACACTTACAATAAAATCGACAGTTTTAAGTCCAAAGTATGTAGCGCAAAAGGTCGAGCAAACTAGTGTCATGAAATCGTTGGCAACGGAGATAAATGACGACCTAAATGGTGCAGGAGTTAGCCAAAACTTGGTGACAACTGGTATGGTTTCAACTGTTTTTAAAACCGAAGTGAAATCATTATTATCTGGTGATGAAACGACAGATCAGACAAATCAAAAAATTGAAGCTCAATTTCAACAATTAGTGACAAACAAGGCAAAAACAGCTGGGATCGATAATCAAGTTTCAAAAACGCTTGTTAAGACTGTTGCAAATGACCTTGCAAAAAGATTTGAAACTAAAATTCAGCAAAAATTGTCAGCTTATCAAAATTTATATTTTCAAGTGAATCAATATAATTTTTATCTGGGTGTCGCGTCAGTCATTTTAACGATTTTAATGGCCGTCATTTCGATCCTTAAACATCATTTTTGGCGTTCTTTGGGACCGGCGTTGTTCATGGCTGGCATTTTGATTGCTGGGTTAGGCGTAACGGTCATCATTAACTTACCAAGTTTTGAGGCAAGTGCCTCCCAATTTGAGGCTCAAATGATGAGTACCGTTGGAGAAAGTTCTATTGTCACGCTGGCCTTTGTTGGGGTCATGACAGGGTTAGTTGGTTTAATTGTTATGCTGGGACATAGAGTCTTTAGAAAATCCTAGAATAATCCTTTTAACGGTTTTAAACACTGATTGGACAGTATTTGGGTTATATGATTGACAGATGTTGAAAACTGACGCAAAGCGTGATAATATAATATTTGTCTGTTTATGCGGATTACTAATTATAAGAAAAGAGGAGTCAAGATGTCAGGACATTCAAAATGGCATAACATCCAAGGTCGTAAAAACGCCCAAGATGCTAAGCGTGGAAAAATTTTCCAAAAAATATCACGTGATTTGTACCAAGCTGCTAAAGCAGGTGATCCTGATCCCGCGAACAATCCTCAACTTAGGTTGGTAATGGAAAAGGCACGTTCTGCGAATATGCCTAAGGATAATGTACAACGTGCGATTGACAAGGCATCTGGTCTTGGCGGCGCGAAGTTCGAAGAAATTACTTATGAGGGTTACGGACCTGGCGGAACGGCTGTCATGGTTTTGGCCTTAACTGATAACAAGAACCGAACTGCAGCAGCAGTCCGTTCAGCATTTACTCATCATGGTGGTGCTCTTGGTACCGATGGTTCAGTATCCTATATGTTTGATCGTAAAGGTTATATTGTTATCTTGCGTGACGGCTTAGATACAGATGAAGATACAATGCTAATGGATGCACTCGATGCAGGTGCCGAAGACATGAACACAACTGATGATGCTTTCGAGATTTATACAACACCATCAGATATGCCAAGTGTTCGAGATGCATTACAAGCCAAAAAATATGATTTAGATACTGCCGAAGTAACAATGTTCCCTGAAAATGTTATGGAAGTTCCAGAAGATAAAACTTCTCAGTATCAAGGATTAATTGATGAACTTGAAAGTGACGATGATGTTTCTGACGTTTATGAAGCAGCTAAGTTACCAGAAGGAATTGAATAAATGGCTCTCTGTCAAATCCTGTT
>NZ_AZGJ01000097.1 GCF_001436395.1 Secundilactobacillus malefermentans DSM 5705 = KCTC 3548
TAAAGCGACGCCACTTATTCCCTCAATGTCATTAAGTTAAGCTATTGACAAAAAAGAATAGGGCTTCAGCTACATCATTTATGTAGCTGAAGCCTTATTTTTTACTTTAAACTTGGTAAACTAAAAGGGGAAGGCACTAAACCTTCTCCTCCACAGGCCTAATTGTAACAATCCAATACCGATAAGGAGTGTGTCACTAATGTTAAACCCAACTAACAGTTTAAGCGTTCTGGACCAAATTATCAATGAAACAGTTAGCCATATTCATGATTACACTCATTCACCACAGGATTTTACGCGTAAACGGAAATTAACTGCTGGTACGATGATTAAAACGATGCTTAATATGCAGGGTAACAGCCTTAACATTGAGTTATTCAATGCTTTTCCTGGTATTGATGAACAAGTTTCAGCTTCTGCCTTTGAACAACAAAAAGGTAAGCTAAAACCCGACTGCTTCAAACATATTTTTCATCAATTCAACCAGCAAATAGCTAACGCGCAACTGTTGGATCACCATTACCATGTATTAGCGATCGATGGCTCGGACTTTGATCTGCCTTGGAATCCTACTTCAAAGTACGTTTGTGATTTTTCAAAAAATAAGCCTTATTGTCAAATGCATGTTAATACTTTATACGACTTGTTAAATAAAAGCTATCAAGACTGTATTAGCCAACCCAAAACGGCAATGGACGAACGCGGCAGTGTTTTAGCCATGCTTGATCACCTACCAGACGATTCGATCGTGATGATGGACCGTGGCTACCCAAGCTTTAATCTAATTGAAAATCTAAACCGGCACCAGGGGTTGCATTATCTTATTCGAGCCAAGTTAGGCGGCAGTATCAAAGAAATTCAAAATTTTCCAGATGGTGAGTGTGATCAAGCAATCGCGTGCCGCGTGACCACTTCTAATCATTATTACGTTACGCATAAAAGTAGTGAAAACATTCATTGTATTCAACATTATTGGCACCAGTACGAACCATTTCGTTCCAAAAATACCAAAGATCGGCGGTGGGATTTTGGCGTCTTTTGTACCGTTAAATTCCGGGCTTGTAAATTTCAAATTGGGACAACAGCTGACGGTAAGCCAGCGTGGGAAGTCTTGATCACTAATCTTCCGGCAAAGCAGTTTCCATTACCACGAATGAAACGGTTATATCATTTGCGTTGGGGCATCGAAACCGCTTTTTCTAAGCTAAAATATGATCTTGGCGCCATTCAATTTCATTCCAAAAAAGACCAGTTTATTGAAATGGAACTTTACGCCAACTTAATCATGTACAATGTGGTTAGTGCAGCCGTTAATCAAGCTTACGTCGCGCAGACCAATCACCATCATTGGGACACCATTAATTTTAAACTGGCCACTAGGATCGTGCGGTATTATTACCGCAATAACCAGCAGGCAAAGTTTCAAGCGTTATTGATTCAGCTTGGCACCTACTTAGTCCCGATTCGCCCCGGGCGTAAAAATAAGCGGCGACTAAAACCTAAGCGTGCGGTTAGTTTTGTTTATCGAGTCGCGTAAACTGACAACCTAATCTTGCGTCGCCCTTATTTTAGTGCGCTTTAAATTAGCTTTAAATTATAAAAACCACCCAATTAGCAATCATGAAATGACTAATCAGGTGGTTTTAAAATTAGCCGAGCGATTTCCTCAGGGACTAATAATTGTCAAGTCACTAACTTAATGACATTGCTTATTCCCTATACAATGTATTT
>NZ_AZGJ01000098.1 GCF_001436395.1 Secundilactobacillus malefermentans DSM 5705 = KCTC 3548
TCCTCGTATTATTAAAATTAATATCTTTTAGTTTTTTGTTCAATGTTTAGATGTTGCGTGATATTCTCTAGTTGTTCATTGGATTTAGGTCCAACTGGTATAGGCTTAATTCCTCCTGCAGTTTAATCTGCTTTAATAGCATGCCGCCCAGGCAATTCGAACAACCGCAAACCACAAGCTGTAGTGACTGAATTGATTTGTTTTCACTCGCGTGAAAACGCAGCTAAATTAGTTTCTGTCTAGTCTACTTATATTGCGAGGATGCCCGTAGAATTGTAATTAGGGAACATCATGCAGCACCTAAGCTTATTCAATCAAATAAAAGTGAAAGGAGGTCCTATCCCATGAACTTATTTATTGGTATTGACGTTGGTAAACTTAATCTAAGTTATTGTGCAATTAACTCAGATGACCAATGCCTATTTCAGGATGAGGCAAGTAATGATTTAAACGGTGCTTCTCAAATCAAACAAGCTATTCTTGCAGAAACCAAATTATCGGATTACCAAAAGGTAATCGTTGGTATGGAGGCAACTTCTGTCTATAATTTTCATCCAACTACGTTTCTGTCTGAAGACCAAGAGTTACAAAAAAATCAGCTCGAGGTTATTACCATTAATCCTTACACTTCTCATCATTTTAGTGAATTGTTTGATGATGGTAAAACCGACGAGGTAGATGCAAAACAGTTAGCCGAATTAATTCGTGTGAAACCATTGGGAACATCAGTTGTGCGTCAGGAAAAATATATGGCATTACAACGCTTAACCAGGGAACGGTATCATCTTATTCATCAACTAGTAGATGCTAAAAATCAATTTTTAAATAATCTCTACTATCGCTGCAATACCTTAGATCAAACACTACCCACATCTGTTTTTGGTTCGACGATGATGTCTTTAATTACTGATGAAGAACTAAGTCTAGATGAAGCTGCTGCAATGCCACTAGATCAGTTAGCTGTTAAATTACAACAGCTAGGTCATGGTAAATTTGGTAATCCAGAAGAAGTAGCTAAAGCCATTAAGAAGGCCGTTCGGTCTTCCTATCGACTATCTAAAGCAGTTACTGAATCAGTAGATTCAATTCTGGCGGTTTATGCTGAAATTATTCGTACACTTCAAGCACAAATTACAAAGCTCGATAAATCAATTCAACAACTTTCAGTGCAAATTACCGAAATCAAATGTCTCACTAGTATTCCTGGAATCGGTGCCGTATTTGCGGCGGGTATTGTATCCGAAATTGGTCAAATAACTCGTTTTCCAAATGAAAGTCACATTGCTAAATATGCTGGCTTAGCTTGGATGCCACATGAATCAGGAACTAGTATCCGGCAATCCACTCCTCGTACCCGTAAGGGTAACCAATATCTACGTTACTACTTAGTTGAAGCTGCCAACTCAGTAAGACGTTACGATCCAACATTCCAACGTTACTATCAAAAAAAATATAAAGAGGTTCCTAAGTATCGTCACAAACGAGCTGCCGTTTTAACAGCACGTAAGTTGGTTAGATTAGTAGACGTTCTAATTCGAAATAATCAACTTTACGTACCACCAGAAACTGGTATAGCTGAATAAATGACGATAACGGAAACGAGCGTAGCTCGGTGAAATTCTTACTTTCAGCGGGCTGGGGTAGATATGCTCTAAATTAACAAATTTTACGGGCTTTCAGGCTTATCACCTTCTTGACTTATTACCACAAGGCT
>NZ_AZGJ01000099.1 GCF_001436395.1 Secundilactobacillus malefermentans DSM 5705 = KCTC 3548
TGCACTAGGCCCTGTCAAGTTGACAAATGAAATAATATAAAGTTGAATCTGTTTCTAAGCGGCTTCACTCCAGTATTCATCTGGGGTGAGGCCGTTTCTTTGTGCTGAGCGATTGTGGTGATTGAAATATTCGATTCCTTCCTCAACCAGTCTCACAAGCTCTTCGCAAGTCTTTGCTAGTGGATGGCGAGCCATCCACCGTAACTTGAATTCGTTCCACCAGCGCTCCATTGGTGCATTGTCGTATGGTGTTCCTGGTCGAGACATGCTACGTGTGACGTTGTAACGACCAAGAAAGTTGTTGAAGGCACCAGAGGTGTAGGCTGATCCTCGATCAGTGTGAACCAATGGGTGGACGTCACCAGAAGCCTCAAAGGCTCGTTGGAAAACCTCGATTTCTGCTGCTGATGTTTCAGTAGCGCTCAAATTGTAGGACAACAAACGTCGGCCGTAGAGATCAAGGACGCCACTCAAGCGCACCTTATACTTATTATTTACGCCGTAAGTCAGTTCCGTCGAATCGGATAACCAGACCTGATTAGGACTGTCGACGTCGAAGTTCTGATTGAGCACATTGTCTTGAATGTGCTGTTCGTTCTCCTTATGTCGACTGTGCTTCTTGACCCGAATTTGACATGTCAAGCCAAGCTCCCGCATCACACGACGTACCATCTTGAAAGTAACGGGGAAGTCAATTAGTTCATCATGTTGAAGATTCACTAAAAGATTCCCAGCACCGATACCTTGATGATGAAAATCAAACCAGTATTGTGTCCGTTCCTTGAGCTGACGATTACGGGTTTCCCAAGCAGTTTCTTCTCGATTTAACCCTTTGTAGTAAGCCTGCCGGCTTACACCGACAACGGCCAACAGCGTAGATACTGCACCGCGCTTGCCTTGACTGACCTCATTAATTGCGAAGTAAGACAGTCGATGTTGTTTACTCACCCCCTGCGCTGGAGTTCCAGCAATTTTTTTGCGAATGCCTCCACAAGCTCTTTGTCTGCGAGCTGTGCTTTGAGCTGCCTGATTTCAAGATTGGCTTTATCGAGTTCAGTCAGTTCAGCTTGTTCTTTGTGATGGCCACGGTTGTCCACGAGTGCCTCATAGCCGCCGTGTTCGGCCTTGATCACCCATGAACGTGCTTGTTGATAAGAGACTTGGAAGTGTTCAGCGGCCTCTGTGTATGAATGCTTCAGCTTGGTGACATACTCGACAATTTCAATGCGTTCTTCCAAGGTTGTTTTACGACTCATAGTGGGAACCTGCTTTCTGGACGGCGGCGCCGTCAAAGGTTTATCCCCATTATACTTGTTCACCCAGTCTACGACTTGCTGCGATCCACGAAGTCCAAACTTATTTGCAAGTTCATCAAAGGTGCCTTCACCTATAAGATATGCGTGGACTACTTTAAGTTTGAGTTCTTTCGAATAGTGTTTGTTTTTCTTAGCCTCCTTTAGACCATTAATTCCATCACGGGAGTATCGATCTCGCCAACGTTCTAGCGTCTTGTGATCAATGCCATGACGATTGGCCACCGGCCGTAGTCCAGTTTTTGATTGGGTAAGTTCCTTTAAGATTGCTAATTTTTCGAGTACCGTATGTTTAGATCTGGGCATACAAAAATCCCTCCATAGTTGTTAGATGAATTATTGTATTTCATCTGACAACCATAAAGGGATTATCGCA